>CAJMSO010000013.1 GCA_905216075.1 uncultured bacterium
GATTTCATTCGATGTCACCCATTATGCCCACCGCACGGTCATGCCAAACCTGCGGCGGTAAACGATGATATGCAGACTGCCTACGCAAGCCCCAAGTGCGCCTTGACCTCGGCTGCGCGACGACGGGACACAGGCACCGTCGAGGTTACGCGATCGAGCCTGAGCTCCATAAGACCCGTGGAACCGATCTCGACATTATGCACGTCTTCCAAATTGACCAGATAACTGCGGTGGACACGGATAAAGCCCTCGGAGGCCAGGCGCCGCTCGAGCGAGGAAATCGACTCATTGACCAGGTATGTTCCCTCGGCGCAGACGGCGTTGCAAAAATCGGCGCGCGCCTCAAAGTAGCAGACATCCGCCACGGGAATGAACACCCTTTTGCCCCCACGATCCACCGTCAGGCGCAAAGGCTGGCGCGGAGCATGGACGACACGGCGAGCGCCCAGGGCGGTCTCGATCTTGTCGAGTGCCTTTGACAAGCGGGCATCCTCGACCGGTTTGACGATGTAATCGACAGCATCGAGGTTATAGGCATCAGCCGCATACTCGGCAAATGCCGTCACAAACACCACGACTGGCGGCGTCTTTAGGTTCTGCAGCGTCTCGGCAAGCTCAATTCCCGAGCGACCGGGCATGGTAATGTCTAAAAACAGCACGTCGGGCTTGTTCGACAGAATCGACTCCACGGCTTCGGTGACATTGCCCGCTTCGGCAATCTGTCCCACACGCGTATCCTTTTCCAACAGATAGCGTAGCTCAGCCCTAATGGGAGGCTCGTCATCAACCACCAAGATGTTCCAGCCTTCGGACATATGCGCTTCCCCTCTTTTTCTCTCAATCCAACCGCGTGCTACACCGTTAGCGGCGCCGGCTCATGCGGTTCGCCGTTCAACTCAACGATGACCTGTGTTCCCACGCCCTCCTGGGACTTCACGCGCATGCCAGAATCTTCTCCGTAAAAGAAATGGATGCGCTGAAGCACATTGAAGAGCGCCAGACCGCAACCTCGCTTGACGGAGCCGTCGGCGGTAATGCTCTCGGGCTCCTCTCGGCGATGCTGCTCAAACAGATGCGCGCAGACTTCTTCGTTCATACCGATGCCGTCATCTTCGACGATGATCTCCAAGCCGTCATCGGTCTCAAAAGCCCTAACACGAATAGAAAGCGGCTCGGTCTCGCGCTGCGCATGCTTGATGCAGTTTTCGAGCAGCGGCTGCAAGATAAACGGCGGCACCAGGCTGTCGCGCACCTCAAAGTCGATGTCGACCGAAACGCGCAGACGGCCGTCGCCATACCGGGCCTGCATAAGATTGATATAACGGGTGCCCTGTTCCACCTCGTGCTCGAGCGTGGTGAGCGTATCGGAATCAGAAAGCGTCTGACGATAGTAGTTGGAAAAGTCGATCAGCAGCGATCGCGCCTTGTCGGGCTCGGTTCGAACGAGCGACACAATCGTGCTAATGGTATTGAATAGAAAATGCGGGTCGACCTGCGACTGCAGGGCGCGTAGCTCAACGCGAGCTGTGAGCTCGTCCTGGCGCTCGAGCTCAAAGCTGGCGAGCTGCGTGGAAATGAGATCGGCAAAACCCGAAGCAAGGGCCGTCTGGCGCATATCGATGCTGCTCAGGCGGGGGTAATACAGCTCGAGTGTGCCCACACAATGCCCGCGCACGGTAAGCGGCGCGACAATGCCGGCGCGCAGGCGGGGAAAATAGCCACCCGTCTCATTGGAGGTGTCACGCGAAAACACGCTCTGCTCACCCGTCTCAATCACGTTGAGCGTGGTCTTGAGCACGACCGGGGTGCCGGCAGGGCACTTTGCCGAGTCCTCGCCCCAGCTTGCCAACACCTGTTTGCCATCGGTAAAGCAGATGGCGGAGGCGATGGTCTCGGATAGGATAATTTTAGAGGCACCCAGGGCCGCTTCGGGCGTAAGGCCGCGCGACGTGTAGGCGAATATTTTTGATGCGATGGCGAGCGTACGGTCGGTTGCGCTCGATGTGAGGTCGTCGGGGACCACAAAGACATACGAGAAAAAGAAGCACAGCATGACCAGGCCGGCAATAACGACAACGCCCGGAACGGGATTGGGATTATCGGTTAAATCCCAGATAAGCAGCAGAATAAGCGCCGGAACGACAACACCGAGTAGGATGGCCTGGACCACATGCTGGGCCGTACGAAAGACCTTGGTAGAGTTGTAACTCTTGCCCAGAATCAGCCTGTTTAAATCCACCGTCATCCCCTTTTATCTACCACACCCATAGCAATAAAGAGGGCCGCAAGCGACCCTCTCCATTGCATTATGCAATCAAAAACTGTGTTTTACATCCAGTCATCGACAAACGGTATCTTAGGCGCTGTATTTGTTGGCCTCGCCAAAGGTGCCAGCCTCGACGATCCAACCGTCCTTCATGATGACGTCCATGTTGTCGGTGTTGAGCACGTGGATGTCGGCGGCGACGTCACCGTTGACGACCAGCAGGTCGGCGCACTTGCCGGCCTCGATGGAACCGGTCTCGTCCTCGATGTGGCACATCTTGGCACCGTTGAGGGTGGCGCAGGTGATGGTCTCGACCGGGGTGAAGCCGATCTTGTCGACGAACTCGTACATCTCCTCGATAGAGCAGGTGCCGTACGGGGTGACGAAGGAGAAGGAGTCGGAACCGATCGTCATGACGACGCCGCGCTTCTTGGCCTCGCGCAGGCAGTCGTAGTTGCGCTGCAGCTCCTTCTCGACCAGGGTGCCCTCGTACTTGTCGTGCAGTTCGGGGACGTAGACGGGCGGATAGGTGGCGTACCAGGTGGGCAGGAAGGCGATCGTCGGGGTGAAGAAGGTGCCCTGCTCGGCCATGAGGTCCATGGTGCGCTCATCGATATCGAAACCGTGAATCAGCTGCTCGCAGCCAAAGCGGACGGAATCGTAGGCAGCGGCGTGGTTGTTGTAGCAGTGGCTCCACACGGGGATACCGACCATCTTGGCCTCTTCGACCACGGCCTGGATCTCCTCGGAGCAATAGTGCTGATCGCGACCGGAGTCCCAGCGCCAGATGCCGCCACCGGTAGCCCAGATCTTGATGGCATCGGGGTTCTCGCGCAGGCGACGACGGACGGCCTTGCGCAGATCCCAAGGGCCATCGACCTGGTCGCCCCAGGGATGGGATTCCTTGTTGAGCTCCTGGGTGCAGTGGTGGGAGTCACCGTGACCGGCAACGCGGCAGAAGCCCAGGCCGGTGGCCAGAACGCGCGGGCCCTTAAAGACGCCCTTGTCGATGCAGTCACGGATCTGGATACCAAAGCGGCCGATCTCGCAGACGGTGGTGAGGCCGTGGGTGAGGCAGTCGTAGGCCTGCTTGACGGCGACGGCCTGCTTCTCGAGAAGCGGCTGCATGACCCAATCGGTGTCATCGTCGGTCAGGTTGCCCGAGAAGTGCAGGTGGGTGTCGATCAGGCCGGGAAGGACGGTCTTGCCGGCGGCGTCGATAACCTCAACGCCCTCGGGAAGGTCCTGCATAGCACCGGCGTACTCGATCTTGCCGTTGTCGTCGACGAGAACGAGGGAGTTCTCGACCGGCTCGGCGCCGGTACCGTCGATGAGCTTACCGCCAACGATTGCATACTTAGTGGACATGGTTCCTCCTTATGGATCCATATAGTGGGCGAGGCCATGTTGGGTTTGGCCTCACAAAGCTACCCAAGTGGTACCGGGTTCGGTGCGCGGGAGAGAGGGTCCCGCGCACCCGATCCGCCCCGGCTAGGCGTTACTTTTTGCGGGAATTGGTGAAAGCCATGAGGGCCAGGCCAATAGCCAGCCAGCCGATCACGATGCTCCACTCCACCATGTTGAGGGAGGCGGGAGAGAACGGAATCACGAGCAGGCCGATGATGATGGCGCAGGCGGCGATAGCGAGGCCGATGCCAAACTTGCCGCCGGGCACCTCGTAGGGACGAGGCAGGTCGGGCTCGGTGAAGCGCATGCGCAGGCAGGCGAGCGCGACCATGCCGCAGGAGAAGATGAAGGCGAGAGCCGACACGTTGGTCAGGGGGATGAGCATGTTCTTGCCCAGGAACGGACCGATGACGGTGATAACGCCCAGAACGACGCAGGCAAGCTTGGGAGCGCCGGACTTGGGGTCGACCTCGGCGAATTTCTCGGGCAGTTGGCCCTTGCGGCCCATGGCGAGCATGATGCGGCTCGTGGCGCCGTAGAAGGAGTTCATCGGGCCCATGGGTCCAAGCGTGGCGATGACGAGCATGGCCAGGTACAGGAGCATGTTGATGCCCTTGAGGCAGGCAAGCGCGGGAACCGGGCTCTTAACAAACTCATGCCAGTCGAGGATGGTGCCGAACGAGTAGATGCAGACCATGTAGAAGCCGCCAGCGGCCAGCAGGGCCAGGGAGATGATCTTGCCGAACTTGTTCCAGTTGAGGCCCTCGGCTGCTTCCTCAGCCTGCTGAGGAATGGTGTCGAAACCGGCGTAGAAGAACGGAGTCAGAACCAGGACCGACACGATGCCGGCGAACAGGCTGGTGCTCTCGGTAGCGGCCTTCCCGCCGCCAGCGCCGGCGACCTGGGAGAACACGGGCATGGCGTTGTCCGGCGAGCCGGTGAACAGCGAGACGCCCATGGCGAGCAGCATGCCGCAGAGCAGGGCCTTGGTCAGGAAGGCCTGAAGCTTGGCGGCCGAGCTGGCACCGCGGAAGTTGAGGAAGATGACGTAGACTGCAAAGCCGAGCGCAATCAGCGTCGGGAACAGGTAAACGTCGGCGCCCAGGATGGTGTAGAGCTTGACGGCGCGCAGCCACTCAAGGCCGGGCAGGCTGCCGAACATCTCGGACACGAGGGTCGAGATGGCGATGGCCTCCCACGGGCACAGGATGCCGTTACCCAGAGCCAAAAGCCATCCGGTGATGTAGCTCAGCGTACGGCCAAAGCTACGATCGACATACTCGACAATGCCGCCCGAGATGGGGATAGCAGCCGTGAGCTCACCGAAAACAGCTCCGACGGGCACGAGGAAGATTGCACCCAAGAGGAATGCGATCATAGCGGGAACGGGACCGCCGCCCACGACCATCCAGTCGCCGACCTGCAGAACCCAACCGGTACCGATGATGGCACCGAAACCGATGGTGAAGAAGTTCCAGAGCGAAAGCGTTTTCTTCATGCCGCCGTTATCCTCGACTGCAACTTCTGCGTTCTTGTCCGCCATTGTTCCCCTCCTTTCCTTTTTGACGCCCCTTGACGTCACCCCTTGCGCGGTCCGTTTCGCCGCGCACTTTTATTTCCTGGCCTTAAGATACGGCCTTGGCACAGCAGCTCCGCTTGTAGCTCGACCGAAGGCAGAACTGCAAAACGAGCGGCGCCATTTTCGGGACGAACGGCAAAGTTTGCCGTTCGCTGTTGCCGCCCGTCCGACGGGCGTACGTTCATCGGACGCATATAGAGATGTTTTTGAGACCGTGTGTTTTGCGCCTTTCGTACCGTTTACCGAGCTTTTGACGCGCAGACCCATTTGTTGCACATCTTTTTTGTAGGATAGACAGGTTATACATGAGACAAGGCGGTACGAATGGCATACGGATACAACGACGGTGATCAACGGCGGCAAAGTGTTCGCCTTGCTGGCCGTACCACGCCGACGCCTAGAAGGGCCACGAGCAGCAATCCGCAACGCCCTCAAGAGCAACCCAGACCTTCGTCTCGGCAGCAGACAAGCAGAACACGGCAGAGTGGCCGTCCGAGCACAGCCACAAGCGCGCAGCAAGATAGCCGCTTGGGCGCGCGCACTCGACAGCGTCAGGCCGAGGTTCCGCAACTGCGCCGCAACGGCGCACGTCAGCCCGGCATCCATATCAACCGCTTCTTTTCGCATCCCCGAGGCGGACGCGACGGCAAGCCTTACCGCTCGACATCGTACGTGAATGCCCCCGCCCTGTCAGCTCGTCGACTTCGCCTCGCGCTGTGCTCTATCCTCACCTGTCTGGTCTTTGTGCTTATGAGCTCCTGTATGTCCCACGGCTCAGCCGGCCTCGATCCAACCGCCGAGGACAAGCTGCTCAAGGCCCCGGTTGCGCCCGGCTACTCGTTTGCGTTTTCGACCCCACGTTCGCAGTGGCAAGCTGGCGCCATGCCCCATATCTATCAGATTGACCCGGCATGGTCGGAGCTGCCCTACGCCGGCGGCACCATCCGCCAAAATGCCTGCGGCCCTACCTGCCTTACCATGGTCTACATCTATAAGACCGGTCACACCGATATGACGCCGGTCGATATGTGCGCTCTTTCCGAGGCGGGCAACTATGCCCCCACCGGTGCCACCGAGTGGTCGTTTATGACGAGCGGCGCATGGCAGCTGGGCCTTGACGGAACTGAGCTCCATATCGATCGCAGCTCCATCACCCAGGCGCTGCGCTCGGGCGCGCCCATCATCGCATCGGTTCGTCCCGGCACCTTTACCAGCGTTGGACACTATATCGTGCTCTGGGGCATCGACGATGCCGATCAAGTGGGAGTCTACGACCCCAACTCGCAAAGCCGCAGCGCCCGCCGCTGGGGCGTCGTAGAAGTCCTCAATGAAATCGAAGCCATGTGGGCTTACTACTAATCATTGGGGACAGACTTAAATGAGTGGTCGTTGGGGACAGCCTTTAAGGACTGTCCCATGCTGCCGGCAGGAAAGGAACGTCCCTAAGTGCCGGGTTGAAACAAAAGCCCCGCAGTCGGAGCGGACTGCGGGGCTCATGAAGAGAGGCTAGTTTGTGGGCGCTTTGCCTGGCGCCCACGAGAGATGCAACAGAGTAGAGACTACTCGTGGATGCGGGTACCGGAGAGGCCGGCCATGGTCTCGGCGGCCTTGTCCAGAGCGCCGATGATGCAGGTGCGGCCCTTGCGGGAACGGGCGAACTTGATGGCAGCGCGAACCTTGGGCTCCATGGAACCCTTGCCGAACTGGCCCTCGTCGGCCAGGCGCTCGGCCTCGTCGGCGGTGAGGTCCTCGAGCTCCTCCTGGTTGGGCTTGCCAAAGTTGATGGCGACATGCTCAACGGCGGTCAGCAGAAACAGAACGTCGGCGTCGCAGTCCTCGGCCAGCAGCTCGCCGCCCAGGTCCTTGTCGATGACGGCGGGAACGCCCTTGTAGCAACCCTTGTTCTCGTAGTCGCGGACGACGGGGATGCCGCCGCCACCGCAGGCGATGACGATGAACTCGTTGTCGAGCAGGTTGAGGATGGAGTCGGCCTCGACGATCTTCTTGGGATCGGGGGAGGCGACGACGCGACGCCAGCCGCGGCCGGAATCCTCGACGAAGACCTTGGAGGGATCCTCGGCCATGAACTCCTTGGCCTGCTCCTCGGTGTAGAAGGGGCCGATCGGCTTGGTCGGGTTCTTGAACGCGGGATCGTCGGGGTCGCACTCGATCTGGGTGACGACGGTGGCGGCGTGCCAACGCTTATAGCGCTTGTGCATCTCGCGGCCGATGCCCTGCTGCAGGTGATAACCAATGTAGCCCTGGGACATGGCGCCGCACTCGGGCAGCGGCATCTCGGGGGTACCGATGGCATCGTGGGCAGCGGCGAAGGCGTTCTGGATCATGCCGACCTGCGGGCCGTTGCCGTGGGTGATGATGATCTCGTTACCCTGCTCGATGAGACCGAGGAGAGCGTGGGCGGTGTTGCTCACGGCCTCGATCTGCTCGACGGGGTTGTTGCCGAGGGCGTTGCCGCCAAGGGCGACGACAATACGATCGGGCTTGCCAAGAGGCTTAGACATTGCTGGAATCCTTTCTGTAAAAGGCCTACAACCCATTAATAACCCGCGTCCGTGCGATACGCGAGTTTATTAAGGTTTATATTCTCTTTATCGCTCATTTTATTCATTTTGAAAATAGCGGAACGGTGAACGGTCGTTTTTATCCGCTCAGCGTACAGAACCCCAGCTCAGACATATCTACGCCATTTACGTGCAACTTTATTTAAATGCAGCAAGGATTATGTCGGATTATGCAAACCACATCTCTGCTAAACACAAAACGGACAGCGTAAAATCTTACTCGCACTATACGAGATTCTATGCACTTATAAGTCGAGTATGCACCCCTGCAAAAACAAGGGGCTTTTCATCCAGCAAAAGGAATAAAGAAGCGCTCCGAAAAGGCGCCAACAGCCAAGTCCCCCATCCATTCCCAAAGTGGCGCGAGGTTTCGCGGCAAAGCCGCGTAACAGCAAAGGGGACGGAACTCCCGGCCAACTACGTCCTTCATCCGCCCACACAATCCGAGAACGTAGTCGTAGCAGGATCTGAGGGCTAACCTTCGCGGACACTCCGCAGAACGAAAGAACCCCCGACGCACGTAGTGCGCAGCGGGGGTTCTTTCATGTCCGAGGACGTCCGCGAAGGTTAGCCCTCAGATCCTGCGGTGGGAGACCTAGGCCTCGTTGTACACCGTCTTGAGCTTCAGCAGGTGCTGATAGCGGTCCATAGCGGCCTGCTCATTCTCCTTGAAGAGCTCCTCGGCGCGCTCGGGGAAGGAACGCGTCAGCGAAGCGTAACGGGCCTCGTTCATCAGGAACTCCTGATAACCGCCCGCGGGCTCCTTGGAATCGAGCGAGAACTTCTTGCCGGCAGCAGCCTCGGGGTTGAAGCGGAAGAGGTTCCAGTAACCGCACTCGACAGCCTTCTTCATCTCGGCCTGGCAGTTCTGCATGCCACCCTTCTTGATAGAGTGCATCTCGCAGGGGCTGTAGCCGATGATGAGGGACGGGCCGTCGTAGGCCTCGGCCTCGTGAATGGCCTTGAGGGTCTGAGCCGGGTTGGCGCCCATGGCGACCTGCGCCACGTAGACGTAGCCGTAGCTCATGGCAATCTCGGCCAGGGACTTCTTCTTGGTCACCTTACCGGCAGCGGCGAACTGAGCGACCTGGCCCAGGTTCGAGGCCTTGGAGGCCTGACCACCGGTGTTGGAGTAGACCTCGGTGTCGAAGACGAAGACGTTGACGTTGTGGCCGGAAGCCAGGACGTGGTCCAGGCCACCGAAGCCGATGTCGTAGGCCCAGCCGTCGCCGCCGAAGATCCAGAAGGACTTCTTGGTGAGGTAAGCCTTGTCGGCGAGGATCGCCTTGGAAGCGTCGCAGCCGCACTTCTCGAGCTCGGCAACGTAGGCAGCGGCAGCGGTCTTGGAGGCCTCGGCGTCGTTGACGGAGTCGATCCAGGCCTGGCCGGCGGCCTTGAGCTCGTCGGACGGACCGTCAGCGGCGATGATCTCCTGCGTAGCAGCGATCAGCTTCTTCTGGACGGCCTCGTAACCGACGGCCATGCCCAGACCGTGCTCGGCATTGTCCTCGAACAGGGAGTTGTTCCACGCCGGGCCGTGACCGTCCTTGTCCTTGCAGTAAGGAGCGGTGGCAGCGGGGTTGCCCCAAATGGAGGAGCAGCCGGTGGCGTTGGAGATGAACATGCGGTCGCCGGCGACCTGGGTCACCAGACGTGCATAGGCGGTCTCGGCGCAGCCGGCGCAGGAGCCGGAGAACTCCAGGTAGGGCTGCTTAAACTGGCTGCCCTTGACGTTGGCCGCGATGAGCTCCTTCTTCTCGGAGACGTTCTCGACCATGTAGTCCCAAACGGGCTGCTGGTCCATCTCCTGCTCGGTGGGAACCATCTCGAGGGCGCCCTTGGGGCAGACCTTGACGCAGTTGGTGCAGCCCATGCAGTCGAGCGGGGACACGGCCATGGTGAACTTCATGCCCTTGGCCTTGGGGCCCATGGCGTCGAGCGTGCGGGTAGCCTCGGGCGCGGCGGCAGCCTCGTCCTCGGTCATCGCGAACGGACGGATGGTGGCATGCGGGCACACATAGGCGCACTGGTTGCACTGGATGCACTTGGTCTCGTCCCAGTGAGGAACGACCACGGCGACGCCGCGCTTCTCGTATGCGGAGGCGCCCAGCTCAAACTGGCCGTCAGCGCAATCGACAAAGGCGGAAACGGGCAGGCTGTCGCCATCCATGCGATCGATGGGCTCGAGCAGGTTCTTGACCTGCTGGGCGATAGCGGACTTGGTCTCCTCGGAGAGCTCGACGGGAGCGGCGTCCTCGGCGGTAGCCCAGTCGGCCGGAACCTCGAACTTGCGGAAGGCGGTAGCGCCGGCATCGATGGCCTTGTGGTTGGCGTCGACGATGGCCTGGCCCTTCTTCATGTAGGACTTGGTGGCCGCGTCCTTCATGTACTGCAGGGCGTCCTCGGCGGGCAGGACCTTGGCCAGCGCGAAGAAGGCGGACTGGAGCACCGTGTTGGTGCGCTTGCCCATGCCGACCTTTGCAGCCAGATCGATAGCGTCGATCAGGTAGACGTTGACGTTGTTGTTCGCGATGTAGCGCTTGGCCACGGCGGGCATGTGCTCGGCGAACTCCTCGTCGCTCCACTGGCAGTTGACCAGGAAGGTGCCGCCCGGCTTGACGTCGCGGACCATCTTGAAGCCCTTGACAATGTAGCTGGGGTTGTGGCAAGCGACAAAGTCGGCCTTGGTCACGTAGTACGGCGAGCGAATCGGGGAATCACCAAAGCGCAGGTGCGAGACGGTGACGCCGCCGGTCTTCTTGGAGTCGTACTGGAAGTAGGCCTGAACGTACTTGTCGGTGTGGTCGCCGATGATCTTGATCGAGTTCTTGTTGGCGCCGACGGTACCGTCGCCACCCAGACCCCAGAACTTGCACTCGATGGTGCCGGGGGCTGCGGTGTTGGGCGCATCCTCGGCCTCGGGCAGACTCAGGTTGGTCACGTCATCGACAATGCCGATGGTGAACTCGCGCTTGGGCTCGTCCTTCTTAAGCTCCTCGAAGACAGCGAACGCGGACGCGGGAGGCGTGTCCTTGCTGCCCAGGCCGTAACGGCCGCCGACGACCTTGATGCCCGTCTTGCCGGCCTCGTAGAGAGCGGAGACGACGTCCTGGTAGAGCGGCTCGCCGATGGAACCCGGCTCCTTGGTGCGGTCCATGACGGCGATCTTCTGGACGGTCTCGGGGAGAACGTCGACAAAGTGCTTGATGGAGAACGGACGGAACAGACGGACCTTGACCAGGCCGACCTTCTCGCCGTGGGCGTTGAGGTAGTCGATGACTTCCTCGAGCACGTCGCAGAAGGAGCCCATGCACACGACGACGCGATCAGCATCGGGAGCGCCGTAGTAGTTGAACAGGCCGTAATCGGTGCCAAGCTTCTCGTTGATCTTCTTCATGTAGCCCTCAACGACGGCGGGAAGCTCGTCGTAGACCTTGTTGCAGGCCTCACGGTTCTGGAAGAAGATGTCGCCGTTCTCGTGGCTGCCGCGGGTGTGCGGGTGCTCAGGGTTGAGCGCGTGATCGCGGAAAGCCTGGACGGCGTCCATGTCGCACATCTCGGCAAGATCCTTGTAGTCCCACATGGCGACCTTCTGGATCTCGTGGCTGGTGCGGAAGCCGTCGAAGAAGTTAAGGAACGGGGTCTTACCCTCGATGGCGGCAAGGTGAGCCACCGGCGAGAGGTCCATGACCTCCTGGACGTTGCCCTCGGCGAGCATGGCGAAACCGGTCTGGCGGCAGGCCATGACGTCGGAGTGATCGCCAAAGATGTTCAGGGCGTGGGAAGCGACGCAACGCGCGGAGACGTGGAAGACGCCCGGGAGCTGCTCGCCCGCGATCTTGTACATGTTCGGGATCATCAGGAGCAGGCCCTGAGAAGCCGTGTAGGTGGTGGTCAGAGCACCAGCGCCCAGCGAACCGTGAACGGTACCGGCTGCACCTGCCTCGGACTCCATCTCGACGACCTTGACCGGGGTGCCAAAGATGTTCTTGCGACCCTGGGCCGCCCACTGGTCGACATGGTCGGCCATCGGGCTGGACGGCGTAATGGGATAAATTCCCGCTACCTCGGTGTACGCATACGAAACATATGCGGCCGCCTCGTTGCCGTCCATAGACTTAAACTTACGCGCCATATACCCCTCTCCTCTCATATAGGTATACAGGCCCCGGCGATCGCCGGGATGTTGGCGTGATGGGATTTACGCTGTTGCTTCCAATCATCTGGCAGGCAGGCTCAGCAGCAGGTACATGGCGTGGAGAGAAGGCATGCCGAGGCGAGGAGGGCTGCACGCGCTCCACAAGCCCAGCTACCCGTCTTGCACATGACCGAGCGCCGCAAAGGCCGCATGCCGGATGCTCCCGGGCACGCCCCGGCGATGGGAGGCACCCGCAACGGAAATCCGCATGCGGGTTTATTGTACCCCGCCGCCAAGTGTAATTTCGACAAATATAGGTGGGCGGTAAAGGTTTACCTCGGGTGACCGCCAAGGGCCAAAATGAACGCTTCGTCCCCGGGCGATTGGCCCTGGCGCGCCATGGAGTGTCCCGGAGTGCCGGCATAAAAGGAACGTCCCCATCTGCCGACTAGAGGGCGCCGACGCCGAGGAGGATAGCGTAGGTGGTGGATTCGCCAAGTCTGAGCTCGTCGCCGGGGTTGAGCTGAGCGGAGCGGCCGGGCTCGACCTGGATGCAGACGTTCGTCGCGCCGTTTACCACCATGGTTCCGTTGGTGGACGACAAGTCCTCGACGTGCCAGATATTTTGAGCATCGCACCAGATATGGGCATGGCGGGCCGAGACATCGTCGCCGACGTCGGTAATATCGCCCTCACCAGTGGCCAGCGCGCCAATCTCAACACCCTGCTCGCTCGGCTGAATCCAGCGCGGGGCGCTCACGACAAAACTGTTTTGCACGCGCAGCAAGCCCAAGGGGTGCGCCGGGGCGGGTTCGCGTTCGCCCGCGGTCATCGACATGCCAAGCGAACGCGGCGTGGATGTTCCTCCGCCACAGGTCGCGTGCGCGTAGTCGATGGCATAGTTCACCGAGGACCGCACATCCGCCGAACAACCGACAGCGACAAACAGCACCAGCACGGCCTCGGCGCGCTCGGCGGGCATGAGTTCCGCCGCCTGGGACAGGCGATCGAGCGCGTTGCGATAGAGATTCGTGTCCTGGTGGCACTCTTCGAGCGCGCGTACCATCGGTTCACCTGCAGGACCGCACGCCATATTGATCACAGCCGTGGAGTCCATGGGATTTCGCTGGCGCAGGGCCAGTTGCGACATAATACGCGCAGCCGAGGTACCGTATTCGGCAAAGTAGCGCTGCTGAAGCGTGCCGACCGGCGCGCGAACGATAAAGCGGGAAACCCAAGAGCGATCGGCGGCTCGGCCCTGCGGGCTGCGGCCGTCGGCGAGCGGACGGGACGAAAGCACCAGGCCGCACAGCTCGATATGGCTCAGATGCGCCGCGCGCTTAAAGATGTCAAACATGGCCCCGCATGGGGTGAGCTCAACTTGAGATGCCATGACCTAGGCCTCCTTGGTCGTAGAAATAGAATCGGACGATACTTCGACAGGTCCGCCAAAAGTACGGGCAGCTGCGGCTCCACCGGCAAGCGGAGTCGCCATCTGGGCTTTTGTGCGTCGCGGTGCCGAAACGGGAAGTTCAAAGGCAAAGGGGGGTGCGGACGATTTCTTGGACCGCGCCTAGGCGTATCCAAGCTTCCTGCGGTACTCCATCGGGCTCAGCCACCCGAGGGACTTCTTGATCCGCTCCTCACGATAGTACACGAGGTAGGCCTCGAGCCTTCCCATGAACTCCTCGGCCGTCACGCCCTCCCAGTCCCTGTAGTGGAAGAACTCGTTCTTGAGGCGCCCGAAGAAGCCCTCGCAGGCCGAGTTGTCCGGGCTGCAGCCCTTCGCGGACATGCTCCTGACCAGGCCGTTCTCCTCGCAGATCCCGATCCACTCCGGCCAGCGGTAGTGGCCGCCCCGGTCCGAGTGGATCGTCGTGCGCGCGCCCGCCGGCCTCGCCGCGCAGGCCTTGAGCAGGCTCGAGTTCGCGAGGCGCTTGTCGGGGTGCAGCCCGATCGACCAGGCGACGGGCATCCCGTCGAAGCAGTCGACGATCGGGCTCAGGTAGACCTTCTCGCCGCCCGGGAGCCTGAACTCGGTGATGTCGGTTGTTAGCGCTAATCTAAAATTGACCACTTTCGCAAACGCATCTCGCCGAATGCGCTAACGCGCTTTCGCCGACCCCGCTAACGTACTTTCACCAACTGCGCTAACGGAACTATGCTCCGATCGGGTATCCGACCCGGGAGGAGCGGGATATGGAGCGAAACGTAATGGGAGAGCTGAACGTCTACAGGGGGTCCGGCGCGAAGCCGAACTTCAGCGAGATCGCGAGGAGGCACGGCATGGACCGGCACACGGTCGCCAAGTACTGGCGGGAGGGCGAGGCCGCCGCCGACGGGAGGTCCGCGAGGGGCAGCGCCTTCGACCCGCTCGAGGAGGTGATCCGCGCGAAGGCCCAGCTGCCCGGGATGACCAAGATGGCCGTGTACGCGTTCCTGCGCGAGGGCCGCGGGGAGGGGCTGCCCGGGTACGGCGCCTTCACCGCATGGTGCCGGGCCCGCGACGTGCCCTTCGGGGGCGTGGGCGGCCGCGAGCCGCACCCGCGGTTCGAGACGCCCCCGGGCAGGCAGCTGCAGTTCGACTGGAAGGAGGGCATGAGGCTCGTCGACTCGGAGGGCGAGGCCTTCGAGTTCAGCGTGTTCACCGCGACGCTCGGCTACTCCCGGAAGCACCGCTTCATACCGGTCAGGAGCCGCACGCTCGACGACCTGCTGTCCTGCCTGCTCGCCACCTTCACCCGCCTCGGCGGCGTCCCGGAGGAGTGCATCACGGACAACATGTCGTGCCTGGTGACCGTCTCGGGCCGCAGGAGGACCAGGCAGGAGAGGGCGTGGCGGTTCGCGCGGGAGGCCGGCTTCGAGCTCAGGCTCTGCGCGCCGCGCTCGCCGCAGACCAAGGGCAAGGACGAGTCGGCCAACCGCTTCCTGAACCGCCTGCTCGCCTACGGCGGCGAGTTCACCGGGTGGGGCGGCCTCGCCGAGGCGGTGGCCCGGGTCGAGGCCCAGGCAAACTCGGAGCCGAACCGCACCACCGGCCTGCCGCCCGACGCGCTGTTCATGCGGGAGAAGGAGAGCCTGCGACCCATCGGGAACCTCCGTCTCCTCGAGTCGATGGTGGGCGACGTGAGCGTCCAGACCGTCCCGCCGACCATGCTCGTCAGGGCCGCCGGCAGGGAGTGGTCCGTGCCCAGGCGCTGCATCGGCCGGCGCGTGAGCGTCATAGCGATGCCCGGCGGCCAGGTCGTGGTGAGGATGGCCGGCGAGGAGGTCGCCGTCCACGACGCCGCGTCCGGGCCGTCGAGGCCCATCAACTACGACCCCGACCACTACGGGCAGGCCCTCGAGGGGAAGCGCGGCCTGGCCGACGCGGACATCGCCGAGGCCGCGCGCGCCAACCTCGCGCTGCTCGACTCGCTCGGAGGGGCGTGATGGGCGCCGTCGCGGAGGGCAGCCCCTCGATCAGGGCGCAGGCGAACCTCTCCGCGCTCGGGCTGCACGAGATGGCGGCGTCCCTGCCCGACTACGTGAGGATGGTCGCCGCGGGCGAGCGGGGCTTCGCCTCCGCCCTCGAGGAGATGACGCGCGTCGAGGTCGCCGCCCGGGAGGTCAGGATTACCAGCCAGCGCATACGGTCGTCGGGGTTCCCCTACGTCAAGGGGCTGGCGGACTTCGACTGGGACTTCCAGCCGTCGGTCCCGCGCGCCGAGATCGAGGAGCTCGCGACCCTGAGGTTCGTCGAGCGGGCCGAGAACGTCCTGTTCGTGGGGAGCCCCGGCGTGGGCAAGACGCACCTCGCCGTCGCGCTGGGCATCGAGGCGGTCAGGGCGGGGCGCGAGGTCAGGTTCGTGGACTGCGCCCGGCTCGTCGAGGACCTGGAGGACGCCTCGTCGCGCGGCATCCTCAAGAAGAGGCTCAAGTACTACGCCCACTCGAGGCTGCTGATCATCGACGAGCTCGGCTACCTCGACGTCGGCAGCGCGGGCGCGGACCTGCTGTTCCAGCTGATATCGACGCGCTACGAGCAGCGCTCGACGATCATCACCACCAACGTGGGGATCAGCGGCTGGGGCAGGGTGTTCGGGGACGACGTGGCGGCGAGCGCGATCGCGGACAGGGTGTGCCACCACTGCCACCTGGTCAAGATAACGGGCAGGTCCTACAGGCTGAAGGACCTGCCGAGGGACGGTCCCGTCAAGCCGTGACCGGAATCGGTGAAAATACGTTAGCGCAACCGGTGAAACCGCCTTTGCGCGAACGGCACGCCTGTTTAGCGAAACTGGTGAAAAATAGATTGACGCTAACACGTGTCGCAGGTGTTCCGCGGGCGCGACGCCGCCACCGTGACGGCCATGTACCACGCGGCGTGCGACATGCTGGAGGGGTGCTGCCCCAGGGCGGCGGCGGTGCTGGAGGAGGCCGAGCCCGACGCGCTGGCCTACCTCGACTTCCCGCCGACCCACTGGAGGCGCCTGCGCACCAACAACGTGCAGGAGAGGACCAACCGGGAGATAAAGCGCAGGTCGCGCGTCGTGCAGGTGTTCCCCTCCACGGGCTCGCTGGTGCGGCTCGCGGGCGCGGTCATGTGCGAGCAGGACGAGATATGGCAGGAGTCCAGGTACTTCTCGGAGGTGAGGATGAACGAGCTCTACGATGACGGTCGCACTCGGGGAATCGACGGTCCCGTCGAGTGGGCGCGGCTTGAGGCGGAGGCCAGGAAGATGCTCGAGTCCGGCCTCGAGCTTGCGGACAGGGTCGAGGCGGCATAGGATATCAACCGTATTCCAGATTCCAGGACGCCGGGCCGACTCACTTCGGATCGGGCGCTACACCAACTTTCTCGACATTACCTCGGATTCGCCTAATTTTTTGACCTATGCCCAGACGGCGTTTGATCCGTTTGAGG
>CAJMSO010000014.1 GCA_905216075.1 uncultured bacterium
CCGAAGGCCAGCTGGGCTGCAAACTCATCGAGCGCGACGGAGCCCGCGGATCCACGCTCACGCCCGCCGGAGAGCGAGCCATAGCGGTCTACGAGGAGCTGCAGGCCGACATCAACAAAGTCATCGCCTCCAAAGCCAGCGACCTCATCGCAAGCATCAACGCAGGATAGTCCTTTTGGGACTGAATCGTTGTCCTCCGCGCCCTCGGATTAAGGCTCGCGCAACAAAAAGGGCCATCTACTACGTTTAGCTGAATACCCTCGACCATACCGAACATTATGAAATTAAAACCGTTGGCAGACAGTTTGGCGATTTTCAAAATAGGCGTGCATGGTCGACCCCTACGGCTTAAACGTAGTAGATAGGCCGTTTTCGTGGCACGCGCCCCGATGAGTCAACAGATTAGCTACTATCGGAGGGCGTTATCGAGGGTGGCTGCTACCGTCAGGGGGTCGTCGGTGCCGGCGAAGAGGCGAATGGTGCTCCCTTGCTTGCCGCGTGGGGCCGAAAGGCGCGTCGTTGCGCCGCCGGCAGGCGATGTGCGAAACTCCCCCGGCAAAGCAACGAACAAATCATCCGCACTACGCTCGATAAGGTCGAATTCAACTACCGGGCCAAAGCCGTGCTCGAGAATTCCCGTTGCAACCGCATGGTCGGGATGAGAGCTCAGCCCGGGATAGCGCACGTTGCGCACCATCTCGTTGGCGGCCAGATACTCGGCCAGCGCACGTGCGCGGTCGAAATGCGCCTGTATGCGGACATCGAGCGAGTCCAGCCCTCGCTCCAGCACGTCGGCCTCGTCAGCAGGCATATCAAGCTTAGCCAAGCCACAGCCCTCAAGCAGGGCATGCGCGCACTCAGCCGCGGCATCCACACGATGGCGCTTGAGCTGCGAGCGCGCCACCGAAGCGGCAACGAGCTTGCGCGGAGACCTACCGGCGCACACGCGATCGAGCGCCTCGAGCGACAGCACGGCACCCAAGCGCAGCGGATCGCACCCAAAGACGCCAGGCACCGTGTTATCCACCACGAGCAGTGCGCGGGCCTCACGCGCCGCGCGGCCCAGAGCGCGCAGATCGGGCACACGCAGACCAAACCCGCCGATGGAGTTGACGAACCACCACAGGTGCGGACTCTCGGCATCAAACGAAGCATCAAAGCTCTTGGACGCGGCAGTAAACGCCGCAACCGACGGCGGGTCCACGAGCACAACATCACAGCCTTCAAAGCCGTGCGCAAACGCATCGGCAAAGTCATCCGCAAAGGCCACCAGACGGTCACCGGGACGCACAATACCCAGCAGCGACAGAGCCGCCGGCACATGCGGGGCCGCAACAAGACGCGCCTCGCGCGCACTGGACCTCAAAGCCCAGGCCCCTTCTAGCTGTTGCACGTTCACACGGCACCGTCCCTTCATAAGCAAAAACCCACGATGCGGGTGTTCCCCGCATCGTGGGCAACGGCTGCAGTATAGCGCCGATATGCGACGAATCGCCTAGATGTTGAGCGTGTGATAGGTCACGCTCGCACCCGGAGCGTCAACGGTCACGCCATAGGTATCGGGATAGATGCGCGTCGAGAACACGAGCGCGCCATCGTTAACAAACACCTCGACCGACGAGGCATCGCCGACAATGCGCACGTTACGAACCTCGTCGACGGGCTCCCAACGCACGGTACGACCGCAGCCGGCAGAAGCGCGACCCTCATCGGTAAATCGCATCTCAAAGCGCGCGGGCAGTTCGCCCTCGGCGGGCGCAAACGACAGCTTCAGATCGCCATCAACGATCGCGGTAAACGCGCCGTCGACACCGTCGGCAACAACGTCAAAGCAGGTATCGCCGGCAACCTCCAACGAGCCCTCCCCCACACGCACCGAGACATAATGGCGCTCGATCTCGCGCGCCGGCTGCTGCAGCACCACGCCGCCGTCACCGGCCGTAAGCTCGCGCGGCACCGTCATGCAGTGCTGCCAGCCGCACACCACGGTTGGTGCGTTGCCATAGGTCGGCTCATCGGGCATGCCCATCCAGCCGATCAGAATGTGGCGACCGTCCTCGGCCGTGAACTCCTGCGGAGCATAGAAGTCAAAACCGGCGTCCCACAGGCGGAAATCGCCCAGCTCATAAGCGTCCTTGCCACCCGTAATGTCGCCCGATACAGGCATGTAGCCAGCGGCATACACATTGCCGCGATCCCAACGACCGCCCTCAAGGCCCTGGGGCGAGAACGACAAAAATGCAGCGGTATCGCCATTCGTATCGAGCTCAATATAGCCAGGGCACTCCCACATAAAGCCAAAACGCTCGGGCGTAGACACACGGGTCTCGAGCTCCCAGCTCAGCATATCGGCCGAGCCATACACCAGGATCTCGCCCACATCGCGCCCGACACCCTCGCCGTGCATCGCACAAAAACGGCTCTCGACATGCGGCCCATCCACGCGACGACGGGCGCCCAGCACCATGTGATAACGCCCGTCCGCGTCACGCCATACCTTGGGATCGCGCACATGGCAGGTCAAATCCTCGGGATAATCATCGGACGCCAGCACCACGCGCTTTTGGCTGAACTCCCGACCGGCAAGGCCATCAACGCTCTCGACATAAACAGTATCGGCGCGGCGGCCGGTATTGACGTAGTCGTACGTCCCGTCCGAATCGGAAAGCTTAACGTTGCCCGTATAAAGTACGCGAATGCGACCGTCCTCGGCAAGCGCGGAGCCCGAATACACGCCATGACAGTCGAACGGCTCGTCGGGAAGCAACGGCGCTCCAACATATTCCCACTTCATAAGGTCGCGGCTCGTCGCATGGCCCCAGACCTTAACGCCACCCTCGACATCAAACGGCGCATACTGAAAATAGGCATGGAACACGCCGCCCGCCTGGCAAAGACCGTTGGGGTCGTTGAGCCAACCCGCCGGCGGCATAATGTGGAAGCGCTGGCCATACGCGCCATGACCGCACTCAGAGGCGGCGGCGTCAACAGCGGCGACCAGCTTTGCAAGGTCGCGACCAAGTGCATTAGACATATCAAAGTCCTAACGGATCGAAAGTTACAAGGCGCCAGATGCGGGAAACACCCGCGAGCATACAGCCCGCGGGCATTCCCTCAATCAAAAGCTCTTAGGCCTGCTCGAAAGCCTTGGGCTCGTCCTTGTACAGGACAAACGAGACGCCAAAGGAAACCAGCGCGGCGACCGCGAACATGATCGCGTACTGCACGGGTTGGGCCAGGCACAGCAGGATACCGAAGATACCGGTGACGCCCGTGCCGGAAGCAGCAAGCGAGGTGAGCGCGCAGACCAGGGCACCGCAACCGCCGCCGATGCAGCCGGCGATGAAGGGCTTAAAGAAGCGCAGGTTCACACCAAAGATGGCAGGCTCGGTAATGCCCATGAAGGCGGACAGGGCCGAAGGAAGCGCCAGACCCTTGATCTTGGCATCGCGGGTCTTAAAGGCAACGGCGAGCGCGGCGCCACCCTGAGCGATGTTGGCAGCGCTGGCGATGGGCAGCCAGTAGGTCACACCGTACTGGGCGAGCTGGCCCAGGTCGATGGCGGTGTACATCTGGTGGATACCGGTAACGACCGTGGGGGCATAGAAGAGGCCGACGATAAAGGAACCGATGCCGAAAGGCAGGGTCAGCAGGGCCTGGATCAGACCGAGGATGGCGTTCTCGGCCCAGACAAAGATGGGGCCGACGGCGACGAGCGTTACGAGCACGGTCACGAACACGGAGACGAGCGGAGTCACAAAGAGGTCGAACATCTCGGGAACGATCTTGTGTAGGCGCTTCTCGAGGAAGGCCAGAATGGCGCAGGCGATAACGATGGGGATCACGTGGCCCTGATAGCCGACCCACTCAAAACTGTACACGCCGGGGATGACGGTGACCATGGTCTGAACGCCCTCGGAGGCAACCGTGTAGGCGCTCTGCAGCGAGGAGTTGATAAACGCACCGCCGACGACGGCACCCAGGTACGGATTGGCGCCAAATGCCTTAGCCGCGGAGTAGCCGATCAGGATCTGCAGAATGCCAAAGGACGTGCCCGAGACCAGGTCGGCGATCTTGTAGATAAAGTTATTGGTGTCGAGCGCGATAAAGCCGTTGGAGGCCATAAAGTTAAGGGCGCTCATAATGCCCAGCAGCAGACCCGAAGCCACGATGGCGGGGATGATGGGGACAAAGACATCGCCGAGCACCTTAATGGCACGCATAAAGATGTTCTGCTGCTGCGCCGCGGCCTCCTTGACCTCGGCCTTGGTGGCAGCCTCGACGCCACTGAGCGCGATGAACTCTTCGTAGACCTTGTTGACGGTGCCGGTGCCAAAAATAATCTGGAGCTGGCCCTGAGCCTCAAAGACGCCCTTGGCGCCGTCGACATTCTCGATGGCCTCCTTGTTAACCTTGGAATTATCGGCAATCACCAGGCGCAGACGCGTGGCGCAGTGCGCTGCCGAAACAACGTTGTCGGCGCCACCGATGTTGTCGAGCACCTCTTGGGCTGATTTGCGGTAGTCCATGACTTCCCTTTCCTCCAACGGGCGCATGTGCACCCGGCCATCTTTGACACTTACACTGTAATCGTTTTCAGTTTCATATGTCTGTAATCGTTTTCATATAGCGGTGAACGGTAGGAATAAGCCGGCGAATGGTAGTTTTGAGACAAACATGAGGGCTCAGAGGCAGACAGACGTGCCCAAAGCCTAGACATTCATAAGCTGATGGCCGAGCTTGAGCGTCTTGAGACCGCTCTCCCCCTCAACGCCATCGAGCGTGTTGAGCAACATATTGGTCGCCTCGACGCCACTGGTCAGGTAGCCGTAGTGCACGGTGGGAATGCCGCCCGTCAGCGCTCGCAAAAACGCGTTGTCGCCAAAACCGCTCACACGGTGTATGCCCTCGCCCATGCCGCGAACCTCATCGATGGCACGCAGCGCGCCCGCCGCCATGGTGTCGGTCGCGCAGGCGATAAACGAAACATCGGGAGCGACGGAAAGCAGTTCACGCGCCGCACCATAGCCCGAGTCGAGCGTAAACGAGCCGAGGCGAATCAGGCTCGGATCAAGCGCCACGCCCGCGGCGCGCAAGCCGGCCTCAAAACCGCGACGGCGGTCATAACCGGCCGCGCGGTCCTCTTCGGAAACTCCAATATAGGCAATCTTGCCGTCCACGCGACCCGCAAGCGCATGGCCCAGCTCAAAGGCGGCCTCGTAATCGTCGTGGTAGACGCACGCCGCACCCTCAACATTCTGGCCGATCAGCACGATCGGCACGCGGCACGACTCAATCGCCCGACGGTGCTCGTCGGTAATCATAGTTGCCACCAGCACAATGCCATCGACCGGGTGGTTTTGGAATAAATCGAGGTATTCGAGCTCGCGATCGGGGGCATTGTCAGTATTGGCAAGCAGCATCTGGTAGCCACGACGACCGAGCACCTGGCCGATGCCGGCGGTAATGCGGCTCACGGATTCCGAGTTGATCTTGGGCACGATGACGCCGATGAGCTTGGTGGAGCCGGTGCGCAGCGCGCGAGCCTGGCTGGACCGCACGTATCCGGTCAGCTCAATCGCCTGCTTAATGCGCTCGGCCTTGTCCGCCGAGATATATCCACCGTTGAGGTAGCGCGAGACGGCGGCGCTCGAAACGCCCGCCAACTCGGCCACATCTTTCATCTTTACCACGAGCACCCCTGTCGTTGAAATCGCTTTCACCATGATACCCAACCCTCGCCCGAAAAATATTCGACTGGAAAGGTCTCAGCGGATCATTTCAACCGCCCAGGTCGAGCAAACGCCAGCGATCCACCGCCGCGTGCATGTTTATGTCAAACGTAATGCGCACGGTACCTTCGTCCATCACCCACGGCTCACGCTCATAGTTCACGATGGTCCACGGGCGCATCATGTTGCAGATGCACTCGATGTAGAACTCGCGACGGAGCGGATAGGGAAAAGCCCAATTCCGGTCAATCCCTTACCGGCAACCACAGCGAATTAAGACTGAGCAACAACACGTCAGTAAAGTTACATACGAGCAGAAAATCGCACGCAATTTCGCCTTTTCTTTATTGAGATGTAAATTTTGACAGGCCGAATCTTACATCCATACAAATGATGAAAAGGGGCGGCAATTCAAAAGAAAAGCCGCCCCCGCAGGACGCAGGCCCGTAGGTTGACTGCGTCAATACCGCTAGATTCGGCCTAGTATCCTATCGGGTCCCAAAAGGTCAATCCAGTTAAAGACGGCAGGCAGCCCGAAACAACATCTTTCATGAATCTCCAGTCCCATCAAGCCCGATCGAACTTGACCGTCAAACCAGATACGGCCCAATCACATCAAATATCTCGCCAACCTTAGTTAAAGGGTTTTGCGCAGATGGCTTAATGTTACCCAGTTCCCTATGGTACGCGACGAGGCGCCCAGCACGCTGCAATGCTTCGCCTCGCCTATCATCCACTGCCCCAAACATCCCGTCAAGGTTCTTGCGGTACTCGATGCCCAAATTCTTCGACATCTCCTGCGCGAGGGCATGCTGGCAGTCGGACGCGGACATATGCGCGGTCGTGTAGCGAAAGTGCAGAAGCGGCCACAGCTCGAAACAGGGGTTGGACCACAACGCGTGGAAGGTCCTCGAACCATCAGAGAGTTCGTTGCACTTACGCTCCATCGCGTCGAAGTCGGACGCAGGGAAATCATCCTTGTCATACACGAGCCACACGTGGTCGAACGTCTCGGGCGCATAGAGGCAGTGTTCGACGGCGAAGTCGAGCAGGTCGAGCGTATGTTTGCCCGTTCCCTTAACGATAACGGCAACCTTGCGTTCGTCTGCCGCACACAAAGCGGCACGCACACCCTCAAAGTAGCGAGGCTCAGTCTCCTTACCCTCGGTCACCACGAGGTGGCGCGTCATCTGCACCATGCGCGGGCGAACCTCACGTTTGCCACTACGCCAGCCCTTCGACTTCTTCGCTGCCATGCTAATCCCACTCCTCAATGCACGTGAGATACGGGTCAGCACCATAGCGGCCAGACAGGTACTGCTTGTCGAATGCCGCGTTCTTGCTGACCAAGTTACCATTTGCCTCGTGGATGTCGGCGAGCGACCATAGCTGGCTCGCCTCCCCCTCGCCGCGTGCGGCAAACCATATCTCGTCGCGGCGAAAAACATCGTTTCGCATAGTGGACACGTCCTGAGACGAAAAGATGAGCTGCGCGCCGCTCTTGTTGACTTCGGGATCTTTGAACAGCAGAATCACGTAGCGCAGGAGCTTCGGATGCAACTTGGCGTCGAGCTCGTCGACAACGACGGTACCGCCGCGTTCGAGCGCCGCCAGCAGAAACGACGCCAACCCCATGAGCTTCTGAGTACCGGCCGACTCCTCGGACAGGCGCAGCTCATAGCCCTTGCCGTCCACCTCATGCTTTACGAAGACGCGCTGGCCGCGCCATTCCGGAGCTTTCTCAACCCTAAAGCCATCGATACGTACGTCAACGGCACGCAGAAAACGCGTGATCTCGAGTGAGTCATCCTCGTCGAGCAACTGTTCGAGCATCTGCTCCAGATAGGAGCTGTTGTAGTTCAGAAACACCCCATCAAGAAACCAACTGGCGGCCTCCTTGATCACCGGCGCGTCAAAGTTGATGCAGAGAAACGACAGGTATGGCAGGCTCGGGTTGAATCTCGCAGCCGTCACGAGCTTACGCAACGTGGGACCAAGCTCAACCCCTGTCCCCTCGCGCTCGAACAGCATCGCCGTGCGTGACGCCCCCAATTTGCGCCGCCACAGTCCTTCGGACACGATCTCGTCCGCATGCACGGACAGGGCATAGCGGTACTCATGCTCACCCGCGCGATAGTAGAGCTCGAACTCGGTGGGCTTAGCAGCCGACACATCATCGAACTCGAACGCAGAGCAACGAGGTATCGAAGATCGGTTACCTTCTGGCGCATCAGTGCTGGCAGACAACAATCTGATCGGCCTTGCTACCGCCGAACGAATATAGTCAAGAGCCTCGAGCAGGTTAGACTTACCGCCAGCGTTAGGCCCGTAAACCGCAGCCACCGGAAGGAAACTCTGCCCGTCAGGACACTCTATGAGGGAGCGCTCGAACTCCCTCATCGATGTTGCCTGCATGGAAAGCACAGTTTCGTCGCGATAGGATCTATAGTTCCTGAAGGTAAACTGGCAAAGCATCGTCCTCAAAATTCCTTTCATTGTTTTGAAAAGATATTTCAGAGTTTTTATTTGATTATAGACCTTAAATAGCATCAATCAAGTGTTTGCAGCATCTGGAGCAAAGGGTACAAGGCCAAAACTCGGAAGTATGCGGCTGCGGACACGCTAATCCATGCCCGCAGCCGCAATGGCGTCAAGCCCCTATCCTCTCGGCGGGAAGGGATCATGCCCATGGGAATCCTTTGCGCGGATTCTGCCATCGGGACGATGGGAGATTAGCTCAGAGTGCTGATTAGAACTAATTTGACGACCGCGCTTTATAGCTTCGCCCTGGGTCGTCGCAACAAAGGAAGCGCGACGCGCCCTCTCGCCCTTAACCTGCCATTTGCCATCCGAACGCTTCGTAATGAGCTGATGCCTGCCTTTCATAATCACCCCGCCGTCGGCGCCGATGGCCTCGCCCGCGTAGCCGCTGAGCTCCAGGTGGTCGGCATCGGTCCAGGCTCAGCCGGGGCCCGACACGCCCGGCCCGCAGTACGTGTCGACCGCGATGATCAGGCTCTCCGCGCCCGCGGCACAAGAAGGCCCGCCCAGCAAAACGCACAGGCGGGTCCTTGCACTGGATTTCCTTCAGCACGGGCGCAGGACCAAGATCAAAGCTGATAGCACCAATCCACGGCATAGTCTCGACCATCTTCTGCGCAAGCTCAAGAAGAAGGTGCATCACCCTGCAGCCCAAGCAGCTCCTTAGGGAACACACTTCGACAATCTTTGACACCCATGGCAAATAGAACTTTAGCGCTGGCATCCGTGCTCAGCGAATCACTCAACGTGACTGCGTTAAGCAATATTTGACGACGGAGCTTATTGAAATCATCCTTCGTCAGCACAAGCTCAAGATCATTTAAAACGTCGACGAAATTTACGTCACAGGACGGAGACACCTTCGCACAGAACAGGCGCTCATCATGTGCGCAGATGTTACGAAAATCTTTGATGTGATCGTATGCGAGCCTAAGCCTTCGAGGGCTGATACGCTTATCAACTTCATGCGTCTCGGAATAGAGATCAGAAAACGATTTAGCGATAGAATTTCTCATGCTTTCTGGTTGAAACTCGTAAAACTTGAATGCCTGACCAAGCATCAAATAATTCATAAGAATCCATACCGGCGTATTGTCATGATTGTTCTCGTAATGCCGAATGTAATCCCTTTTATAATCAGTTTTCCATTTTTGAGACCTACATAGCACCTTCTCGAAATCACTGATAAGCGTGTCGATCTTTTTTCGATAGCCAGCATCAGCACGGTAGGATCCCCTATCCAGGTATGCTTCCGGACTATCTTTGTGAGCCATTGCAAAACGATAAGAGCAGACTGTTTTAAGGACTGCTTCCGCCTTGTTAAAATACTCAAACATGAGCAGACGCAATGAGCGGTCGAACTCGAATAAACGATATATATCAGAGAACTTCGTTCCTTTTACGAAAAATTCGTGGCAAGAATCTCCTCGATGGTCGAGAAACAAATCCTTGTAGCCGTTAACAACCGGATAGTATCCCTCGCGTTCCAAAACTATACGAGTATTGTTATCGCATTCGAGTCCACGGCTTTCAAGGATAGCAATCTGCTCATCAATAGATTTAAATGGTTTATCCAATTGGACCCCTTAAACGCGAAAACCGCCTTTCGGCGGTTCCCACGGACCAAGCCGGACGTACCGTCGCAAGGCCTCATCACAAGGGTTACTTTAAGCGAGGACCCGGGGTCCGTCAATCCGGTGCCACCAATCTTCCAAATCAATCCTTGAACCAGGCACAAAAGTGTGCAAATGGAATGCCTTTATTAAAAGAGGGACACCAAGGAGATGCCGCTAATTGTCAGCATCAGCCCACTGCTCGCATTGTCTCTTAAACCCGGCAATCAGCTTGTCGCAGGTTTCGATAATCCCTGCCGGAACCGTATTGAACTTGACGGGATCAAACTGATACGCCATGAGGTTTTCGATATGGAAGCATTCGTTTGCAAATTTAAACACTGTCTCATCGATATTGGCACGATTGCAGACCTGACTCATTTCACCAGCATTGTTGTCAGCGAGTAATCTAAACGCGCAGATTTTCTCAACGGGTGAAGGCGCTTGATCATAAACGGACAGCAGCTCCGCATTTCCAAGCTGGCTCAATAAGTCTTGGTAGTTAAAGTTCTTTAAACCGATATCCTCAAGCTGCTTTTTTGCTTCCTTCCACTCTTCGTCAGTAAGCTCTTGCTCACACATCGTCGCAACTTTCCGACGATGCATCAAACTTGATAAAACGTGCCAGGCAGGCGACTTTCCGTACGCAATTTCAACCGCTCTCCTAGCAAGCACAATTCTATAAGGCAGGGATGCGTCGCTCGCCACGATTGCCTTAAAGCACTGTACCGCACTATTAAAATCATCATCCTCAACAGGTATCAGGGAAAGCACGCCGCCATCGTTGCGCGCATAGAAGCAATACGTGTTGCATAGAAGGGACCTATGGACCTTGCCGATCATAATGAGCGTTTCAAAGTCATGGGTCAGCAGCAACGTTGTAATCCCACGACAGACACCCTTAGATTTCGAAAATAACCTTTGGAGAATCGCGTATTTCTTATTTTGATCAAAGGAAGAAATCGGGTCGTCGAGCACAACCATGTCCGGCTTCTCACTTTTCACCTGAGCGGAAAACAATGCAATCGCAAGCGAATTACGCTCGCCATAGCTTAGGTGCGACTTTAAATCCTTGACGTTCATCTCGAGCCCACGAGGCTTCAGCGAAACGGCACAGCGAGTCCCATCCGGCGAAGCGATTGAGATCACATAGGGAAATCCCGCCGACTCCAGAAAAGCATTCATTTCGGCCATCGATGCCTTGATGGATTTCCTTAATGCTGCGCTTTGACGACCGATGGCAATTTGGATGTCCCTCACTTTGGATGAAAGATCATCTAGTACAGCATTAATGCTGTTGATGCGTTCAACCGCGAATTGCGAATTCATCTTTTCGAGACGTTCGACATGGATTTTTAAGCCTTCAAAATAGTCGGCATCTTTTTCTTCATTCTTCAGGAACGAATAATTTAATTGCTGGATTTTCTCGAGCTTGGCCTTAAGCCCCTCCGCATCTGCTTTGATGCAGGCAAGAAAGGCTTCATTCTCGGGATTGGGCTCTTCTTCTAGCTTCCCGTGTAAAATCACGTTAGCCTGCGCACGAGCGTTTTCGCTAAGAAGCACCTCGGCTTCCCCGAAAGTCTCAATCGTTTTTGTACAGTTATCAATATATTTTCCGCCGTATACGGCCTGCATTTCGTTACATATTTCCAGCTCAGACTGCTCGAGAGTCTTGCCGCAATACGGGCATACGCCCCGCGAGTTATATTTACTGCCTTTATCACGCCACTGCAGCCAATCCTTAGCATTATCTCCTTGAATTAGTGGGCTAAACGACTCAAACTTTGGAGAAACATGCTCAATAAGGTTTCCCGTTGTCACGATGCCTTTCGCAATTGGGCTAACCTTCGAATAGGTCTGCTTAGAAACCTTCCCGAAGCAAGACAGTAAGTTATTAACTGTAGAGAGTAACTCAGCCACCTTGCCCCCTTCACGCAACCTTTTGACGGCATCCGCCAGTAGCCCATCTGTCACTTTTGCAGCCTTACGATACTCGGGAGTATCGACAAAGATCTTGTATCCGTTTTCGATTAGCTCCATGTCGCCCTTAAACAGCGTGCTATCGACATAGTCTTCATTAAATACGAGGATATTCGCATCCGACGGCAAGCCCTCGACAGATGGCAGAGATTCTGAGGCATAGGGTTTCAACACTTCTAACGTCTGCCCATCATCGCCGTTATATAGCTGAATCGCTTTTGCAACTGAGCTCTTACCGGAGCCATTCATTCCGTGCAGAACAGTGGTTGCATTGGGTTTTAGCGTAATAGTTGCGCAGTCAATGTTGTTACAACAGGCAAGCTTTACGACAATCGGTTCAGGCATTTGATCTCCATGGAAGAGGCGTTTGCGTCTTATTGATTATGAATCCGCAAGCAAACAAACTTCCCACCAACTCCGCGAGCCACGTTTTTTTATGGACGAATGGCTGTAAGCAGGACAGTCTGGGTCGGCATTAGAAAGACCAACATGCGGCAGCGCTGCGAGATCAGCCGCCAGCAACAAATTGGCACCGGGATAGGTCCGGACTAATCAGACGATGGCAAGAAGGCGCCGAGATCCACGCTGTCCCGGCGCCAAACCTGCGTCTAGTCATTTGCGACATGCCAGCGAATAAACCAGTTTGAATCACTCGAGAGCTCACCAAGTAACTTCTGCTCGAGAGTAGCATCATCAAATTTGCCCTCCTTGCATAAGCGCACAAGCTTAAATGCAACATTAGGGGAAACATCGTGTAACGATTGAAACGCCAAATCGCTAAAAGAGCTCGCTTCCCATCTACGATAGCCCGCAGCAACGCTATCAAGCAATATTGCACGAACAGCAGAGTCTTCACTAAGCATAACGCTCGAACAGATTGCAGAAACGACGCCACAGTATTGATCGCAGATAGCATTACAAACAATCAGCTGCTCAAGTACTTCTAAAAACGCACGCTGACCGGCGGCAGTAAGGGCATCAAATTTAATACCAAATGTCAGGAACTCTATGTCTGTTGCAAAGCCGGTAGCAACTTTTAGAGCCAAGCATCTTACAGACCATGCACATGAGTCCATTGATATAGGCTCTCTAAATACCGGGTCTTCGGGCCACTCATCCGGAAGTTCAGAAATTAAATCCGTCCAACCGACGGGAAGTGCCTTTCCATCACGCACGCAACGACATACAAACTTATTTAATACGGACATAGCCTCTCCTGCAGAGCAGGGTGATCCTTGATATGTCGGAAGCCCTTTAAGACAATGCTCCAGCACGCCAGCCAAGGATGCGTTAAATGACTCAGAAGGGACATCATCGAGTGAGCGACATAGCAAAGAAGAGGGACGAATGGAAAACCCTGAGTGAAAATCAGAACGATTATTCGAGTCGAATTGCCTGCGCAATTCATCGATACAAGCCGTTTCCGCATTGCATGCTGGAGATTTGTTGTCTAAATAACAACCCCGCTCAACAGTGGAAAGATGCCCCACTTATTCTTCGCTCAAAATAGAAAAGCCACAACGCTTCTCAACGCATCCGAAAACGCCAGCAGAGAAATTGTATTTAAGCAGTTCATCAGAATTCGATTTAAGGCTACTGCCCAGTTGATCAACGAGCCCATTGTCGATTTTGTCTAAATCCATTCCGCCAATAACGTTCGAAACATCAGAAGCGACGGTATATAAATGTTGATCGACAACCTGACAAAGTAGGCTTACAAGCGACTTCTCATCAACCCGCATCTTGATCATGCCGATCGCCTTAATCCATTTTGATTCACATTGCCGAAAATCATCTGCAACGTTCAACTTGCTCCAAGCATCGCAAATAGTATCATCCGAAAAATAAGGCGCACACTCCTTAATGACGACGGATCTCGTACTCGGACGATATGCTTGCGCCGTTAAAGAAGTCAGATGCCACAGTTCCTCGGCACACGACGGAAGGTACGACCTTAAACCATCGCTCTTATAAGCAAACCTATTCTCGAAGCCCTTAGCATCCCCCTGAAGAACAAGCAGTTTAATTCCCTCAAGCTCAAGTTCGGGACGATTGTAAATAGAGGAGTAGTCGATAAGCGAATTAGCAAGCAGGCTGCGAGAATATAAGGCGCTCGATATACTCCCGCATAATATTGAACTAAATAACAAACACGATATATTCGACATGACGGAAGCAAGGCTAGCATCATGTCGAATCGTTGTGTAAGGATTAACTGCCCCCGCCTCTCTCGAAGCGTTTAAGACAGCAGTCCCCACCTCCTCTTCGAACTTAAGCGCAAGGGGAATATAGGCTGGAGCGGAGAGCGCATCAATTTGTTTCTGAATTGACCACTGGGTGCCAAATCCATATTCAGAAAGCATGCCAGCGACAGTCCGCTTGTCAATTAAACAATTACCATAAGCCCAACAATCTTTCGATTCTATTGAATCACAAGCAAGCTGGAGTAATTCATAGCATTTGGAATAGCGACCTTCAATAGAAGCATCGAGGGCGTCAAGCCTTAGTGAAAGAGTGTCTCTGGGAATGCCGCTGTCTTTCATAATCTCTAGAATGCCAGCCTTAAATGCACCGACCGAAAAGGGGGTGCCATAAAGTAGCCACTCAACCGCCTTCTCACCAAGAAAGAACAGGTGAGGATTGTCAGACTTTCTCTCAAGCCATTCAGCATGGTAGTTAAATTTTTTTGAAATCAAGGCGACAGAAGCGCCAAAAGCATCAAGAACATCTTCGGGAATAGAGATCGGAGCAATGTCTGCAAAAACCGCCGGTTTACCATCTTCAATTTCAAATCGTCGATTGTGAAACAAATCAACCATCACATTATTAAGCTGATTCATCAGATAAGAAACGAGACCTGAATCACTCGGCAATTCGACATATGTACACGCATCCATTTCCCTAACATAACGAAACAGAGACTCGATATCCGACGATGTCTCGCCTTCAAGCTTAACGAGAATGAGTGGCTTTCTGAGCTGGATAGCCCGATATAGCTCTTTACTAGTTCCTGGCCTCAATTCTGACCGTATGATCCCAATCACTATATCGCTCTGCACTAAGCGATTAAGATAATAAGACGATGATGGCTCAATGCTCACCTGGGACTCGATGGCGAAGGGTTTAAAGATATCCGATTTCAACAAAGCACGATTAAGCTCATCCCTCAGCTGCTGCCAGCTGAAATCGCCTTCATCGCGCATCGAAGAGCTAACAAACACCTCAATACGGTCACGATCAATGACCTCGGCGTCCATCTCATTAGTACCCATAGAACCTCCTAATGATCGAATAGATTCATAGAATAACAAGCGGCGCGGATCAATTGTGCTGACGGAAATTGTGTCCGTTCGGGCAACAGGTCGTTCATTCTCAACCTATTCTCGAATATCACTCGCGGAGGATTTCATCCCGTCGTCACTCCCCTTCTGCTTGCACAACACATGTATCGCGCGTTCGCCCAAGATTACCGCAAACAGCTTCAGCGCCGCACCTTTAACGGCGTTGAAGAAGTCCTCAAGAAACGGTGCGTTCATGTCGTAGTAGTTCACGTTCCTAAACAGCGCATAGATTGCCAGAAACGTTTGGGCAATGACCACTACAGCACTTATTGCAAGAACGTTGTAGGGCGACTGGGAATTCCAGACCAAGGGCCTCAAGCGCAGTTGGGCAAACCAATCTCCGACGACCAACAATCCGTCTTGGGCAGTCTTAATAAACCCATAGGGAAGGTAGTTGCGCATAAGGAGATGACGCATAATTTCTTTCACAATTTGACAAACACTTAGAGGGACACGATCCACGCGTCGTCATAAGATTTCTGCTGACAGAACAACAAATCATCGACAAAAGGGGCACAAGCCGCGTCTGCGAACATCGCGTTGGTCGACGATGGGTCGCTCGACGCGCTGCTCAAGGAGGAGGCGTCCGAGCTTGTCGGGACCGAGCGCTACGAGAGGACGGCGGGCCGGGAGACCTACCGCAGTGGCCGCTACGCGAGAAGGCTCATCACGGGCGTCGGGGAAATCGTGCTCAGCGTGCCGAGGCTCCGCGGGGCGGCCGCGAGGACGGTGCGCGACGGGTTCGCCGAGACGC
>CAJMSO010000015.1 GCA_905216075.1 uncultured bacterium
GAGCTCGACGGGCTCAACTGCCCAGCGTTTTGCCAAGCGCGTCGCCGCCGATATGGCGCAGCGCCGTGAGGAGCGCACCGCTCGCGAGGCCGAGGTTCGCGCGCTCGAGGGTGTGGAAAAGGCCCAGCCCAAGAAAAAGAAGGGCACGGGCGTCACTCGCTCGCGTGTGACCAAGTCCGCCCAGGGCATTAAGGTCTCGATGCCGAGCAAGAAGAAAAAGCCCGCAAATAAAGCCTAGCTTCAGCCGCCCGGGGGGATGATTTTCTAATCCCCGTCCCAGAAAAATCATCCCTCCACAAAGACTACCCTGGCGATGTTGAATTGGTGCCTTGCTCCTGTGGGGGCGTGGCGATGTTATGCTCTAACCTCGACTGTATGAATTGCTCCGAAAAGAGGAAGCCGTGATCTGCCCGCATTGCCTTAAGACTATAGAAGACGGCGCCTCGTTCTGCCCCTACTGCAACGCATACGTTGGTCCAGGCGACGGTCCCGAGCATACCGAGTTCGTGTTCTGCGATGGTTGCGGGGCACGCCTGTCCCCGCACGATCGCACCTGTCCCAAGTGCGGGCGCCCCGCCCCGGGCATCCTTTCTAAAGACGCGGCCGCATCCGATCTGGCGGCAGGCCGCACGGCTGGCTTTCCGCGCTTGACGCAGGAGCAGATCGATACCGAGGTGCCCCATGCGCCGGCGTCTGCCGCCGCGGTGCTCTCGGACGCCGCCGATCCCAACGAGACCTGCGTGCTGCCTGCCTTCGATAAGGACTTTGGCATCCCCAAGGTCGATATCCCCACACCGGTGTCCCTGCGCGATGATGTCCAGCCCAAAAAGCAAAAGGCCAAGCGCAAGGTCCATCCCGACGAGGATGCCTATCACAAGCACAAGCGCCATATCCCCAAACCGCTTATCGTCATCGCGGTGCTCGCCGCCGTGTGCGGTGGTGCGTATTGGTTTGTGACTGCCGATCCCATGGGCGTCATGCCCGGCTTCTACGACCAGTTTGGTCAGGCCGCCAAGACCACCTTCCCGTCGCGCCAAAAGGGCGAGGCCACCGAGAAAGAGTCCAAGCAAGAGGATGCGTCCGAGGTCGTTCAGGAGGAGACCGTCTTAACCGACGACCAGCTCTACGCCAGGCTCGACGGCCTGTACCAGACCATCGTGTCGTACAGCGACGATGATCAGATCGGCGAGGTCATCGATTCGTTTAATAACGGCTATCTGCGTACGCCGCTCTCCACCCGCCAGGAGCTGTCGCAGAGCGCTTATGCCCTGCGCGATCAGATTAAAAAGACCCAGGATGAGCTCAATAACCTCAAGGTTCAGGACGACACCGTCTATGCGGAGGACATCGATCATCTAAAGCAGCTTGCCCAGTGGATGTACGAGCGTGTCGACGTGATCTGCCAGAGCTGGGATATCTCGCTGTCCATTCCCGACGGCGAGTCGCTGAGCGCCCGTCAGAGCGAGATCCTGGCGCCCATCGCACAAGGCGGCAACAGCGCGCTTAACCAGTACGACGCCAACGTGAGCGCATGGAGACCGCAGCAACGTTCGTAATTTGTTGCCCTCCGGCGGCATAACCTGCGTGCGCAATTGATGGAAGCCCGTGCTTATTGCTACAATTTGACCAAATATGCTTTAAACGCACGAGGAAGGAACCACATGTTTGGTTTTAAGAAAGAGCTCTACACGCCCGAGTATCAGCTTGCCGGCGATGAGTGCGCGGTGATCGAGACGTCGAAGGGCACCATCAAGGTCAAGTTTGACGGCGAGGGCGCTCCCATTCATGTCGCGAACTTCTGCGAGCTTTCCACGATGGGCTTCTATGATGGCCTTAAGTTCCATCGCTATGTGCCCGGTTTTGTGATCCAGGGCGGCGACCCCAATACCCGCGATATGTCCGGCGCCGATGTCGCCGCCGGTCTTGAGGGCCCCGACGGCATGCCCGGTACCGGCGGCCCCGGCTACTGCATCAAGGGCGAGTTCGCTACCAACCCGCGTAACAGCCACGTCGACGGCGCGCTTGCCATGGCGCGTTCCATGGATCCCGATTCCGCGGGTTCGCAGTTCTACTTCTGCCTGGGCGCCCAGCATAACCTCGATTCCGGTTACACCGTCTTTGGTACCACGGTCGAGGGTCTCGATGTGATTTCGCAGCTGCGTGCCGGCGACGAGATCGTCCATGTCGAGATCGTTCACGAGTAAAGGGGACTTCCTTGAATAGCCAGCTGATCCAACAGGGCCGCGCCGCTTATCGCGCGGGTGATTATTCCGCTGCCGCCCAGATGCTCGGTGCGGCAAAGACCCCCAGCGAGATTATGGGCGAGGCCGACCATCTGCGCGGCAACGCCTTGATGCACCTGGGCATGTATGCCGAGGCCGCCGAGGCCTACGCCGCCGCCCTCAACGACGGTACCTATGGCAAGCGCGGCGCGCTGCTTACCAACCGCGGCAAGGCGCTTGCTGCCGTGGGTGACTATGTGACCGCAGCCCAGGCTTTCTCCGCTGCAACGCAGGATGCATCCTATGCCACGCCGTTTAAGGCCTATCTGGGTCTGGGCAACGCCCTGTTCCAGTCGGGCGATTATGCCAACGCCGGTACTGCCTTCCGTCAGGCCGCCATCGATGGTGCCAACCCGGCTCCCGCCGCCGCCCTTGGCGATCTTGGCCGCTGCTTCATTAAGCTCGGCCGTCCGGCAGACGCCGTAGAGACCTACCGCACGGCCATTGACTTTGCCGGTCCGCGCGATGACACGCGTGCGCTTAACGCCGGCATGGGCCAGGCGCTCTCTGCCGCCGGTCGTCCCTCTGACGCGCTCGATGCCTTTAACGCCGCCACCGCCGACGGTATCTACCAGCTCACGCCCGAGCAGGCCGACGAGCTTGCCCGCGTGCACGATTCCCTCGCTGCTCTTTCGGCCCAGACGGCCATGGCCACGGCGCCGGCTCCCGCGATGGATGCTCCCGCCGTCGACCCGCTCGACCCCACGGGTGCTACCGGTCAATTTATGCCCGACCCCTCGGACACCGGCTTCTTCACCCTGTCCGAGTCCGAGATGGTTCAGCAGGACCGCAAGGAGGCCAAGGTCCGTCGTCGCCATCGCCACACGGGTCTCAAAGTCTTCATCGTGCTGCTTCTGCTCATCTTGATTGCTGCGGGCGGTCTGGGCTTTGCCTACACGCGCGGCCTGGGCTTTCCCTCGCAGGAGTCTGTTGTCACCGACCTGTTCCAGGCTGCTGGTGACGGCGATACCGCCAAGGCCGAGTCCTGCCTGGCCTCCAGCCTGTCCGAGGACGCCAAGTCGATGATCATCTCCTCGATTCCGCAGGGCGCCACCGTCTCCATTGAGGGCATGGACCAGTCTATGACCGAGACCACCGCCAAGGTCAAGGCGTCGCTGTCCAAGGGCGGCGAGCAGGAGTACACCGTCAAGTTCGTGCGCTCCGACAACCATATCGGTTGGGCCGTCTCCTCGCTCGACATCGATCTCTCGGCTGCTGACAACCAGTAGTGACCTTATGGGATTTAGCTTTGCCCGGCGCTTCACCGCAAGTGAGGTGCCGGGCTTGCGCTAGTATCATGAACTAGTAGTTTTCCAGCAATCATCCAACACATCAGGAGTTGCGTTGTTTTCTTTGATGGATATGTTTTTCGGTAGCTATGCGGGCGATCTTGCCATCGACCTCGGCACCGCCAACACGCTTGTCTCCGTGCGCGGCAAGGGCATCGTCATTCGCGAGCCCTCCGTTGTCGCCATCGACAAGAACGATGAGCGCATCCTGGCTGTCGGTATCGAGGCAAAGCGCATGCTCGGCCGTACGCCCGGCAACATCGTGGCCGTTCGTCCCCTGAAGGACGGCGTCATCGCCGACTTCGATGTTACCGAGGCCATGCTTCGCTACTTTATCGACAAGGCTTCCGAGAAGCGCTATCCGTGGACCCCGCGTCCGCGCGTCGTCGTCTGCGTCCCCTCCGGCGTCACGTCGGTCGAGAAGCGCGCTGTTTTTGAGGCTACGATTCAGGCCGGTGCCCGCCAGGCATACCTGATCGAGGAGCCCATGGCTGCTGCCATCGGCGCCGACTTGCCTGTCGAGGAGCCCACCGGCTCCATGGTCATCGATATCGGTGGCGGTACCACCGAGGTCGCCGTTATCGCCATGGGCGGTATCGTCGTGTCGCAGTCCATCCGCATTGCCGGTGACGAGTTTGATCAGGCCATCCTTACCCACGTTCGCGATGCCTATAACCTGGCTATCGGCGAGCGCACGGCCGAGGACATCAAGATCAAAGTCGGTTCTGCCGTGCCGCTCAAGGACGAGCTCGACGTCGAGGTCAACGGCCGCGACGTGATCACGGGCCTGCCCAAGACCGTGCGCATCGAGAGCGAGGAGATTCGTCGCGCGCTCAATAAGCCGCTCGACGAGATGGCCAAGGCCGTCAAGGACGCCCTCGACGCCACGCCGCCCGATCTTGCCTCGGATCTTATGTACTACGGCATCCTGTTGACCGGCGGCGGTGCGCTGCTGCGCGGCCTCGACGTGCGTCTGCGCGACGAGACCGGCGTTTCGGTCAACGTCAGCCCTACGGCGCTCGACAACGTCGTCAACGGCTGCGCCCGCGTGCTCGAGGCCAACGCGTTTGACGGTGGCTTCGTCCAGACCAATGCTTAATTACCAAAAGGTGGATTCCATTTGGCACGATCTTCGGGTTTCTCTTCAAATCTGAATACCAAGCGACAATCAACGGGTATGCGCCCGTTGATTGTTTTCAGCGTAATTTCGGTGCTGTTGCTTACGTTTTACATTCGCGAGGGTGAGGCGGGACCGATTCATGCCGTGCGTTCTGGCGTGACGACGATTACCTCGCCGGTGCGCTTTGTGGGTTCGGCTGTGGCGGCTCCCTTCAATGCCATCGGCAACGTGTTCTCTAACCTTACGGCGTCGCAGGACACGCTCGACGAGCTTAAGAAGCAAAACGAGGTCCTGACGTCAAAGGTTGCCGAGCTCTCCGAGGCTCAAAAGACCGCCGAGCGACTCGAGAGCCTGGTCGGTCTTCAGTCGACCTACAACCTCAAGTCCACCGCGGCTCGCATTGTCGGCGCGTCGGGCGATGCCTGGACCTCGACCGTTACCATCGACAAAGGCTCTGCCGACGGTCTTACCATCAACATGCCCGTGACGAGTTCTGCCGGTGTCATCGGTCAGATTATCGAGGTTTCGGCCAAGACCTCCACCGTCCGCCTGATTAGCGATGAGAACTCGGGCGTGTCCGCCATGGTGCAGGATACGCGTGCTCAGGGCATGCTGCAGGGGCAGCCCGACGGTACCCTGCGCCTGGAGCACGTGAGTGTCGACTCCGACGTGAAGGTGGGCGATATCATCGTGACCTCGGGCATCGGCGGCGTATTCCCCAAGGGCCTGCCGCTCGGTACGGTCTCGTCGGTGGAGAAGTCTGCCAACGATGTGTACTACACCATCGTCGTGCGCGCTCAGACAACGGCCGAAAACAACGAGGAAGTGCTGGTCATTACGTCGCTGACCGATGAGCAGTCGGCTTCGGACGAGGATGTGAGCAGCGCCAACAGTACGCCGCAGGGCACCTCGCGCGATGCGGCCACCAAGTCCAAAGATGAAAGCTCGGATGAAAACTCCGATGCGTCCGACACGACTGACTCGGGCTCGAGCGAATAGGGAGGCATGTCCATGGATCTACACGAACAGGGGACTGGCTCCCGCACTTTTGCGATTGCCGCCATTGTCTGCGTCCTACTGCAGGCGGGCTTGGCGCCGCAGATCTCCATCGCGGGCGGTCGCGTCAACTTTATGATTATCCTGGTGTGCCTGAGTGTGTTTTCGGGCGATCCCACGCGGGCCGTCATCTGCGGTTTTTGCAGTGGCCTGTTCTACGACCTGTCGGCAGCCGTGCCGGTGGGCGGGATGTCGCTGTTGCTGACAGTGGGCAGCTTTGCCCTGACACACAGTGCCGCCGGTCAGACGGGCGGCACCCCGAGCGCTCGCGGCATCACGGTGGGCGCCTTTGCGCTTGCCATTAACGTGATCTACAGCATTATCTTGCTGTTTATGGGACTGGAATCGAGTTTTGTCGTGGCGATCTTTGGACACGCCCTGCCGTCCTCGATTCTGACCGGTCTGGTCGCCGTTCCGTTTTTGATGTCCGGCGTCGCGCCGCAGTCTGGCTATGGGTTCTCCGCGCGCGGTGGGCGTCAGACGGGTATGCGCTTTAAGCCCAAGACCCGTAAGCTCAAATAGGGGAGGTCTGTAGATGTCTTCCCAGTTGACGGTTGTTGTCGCTGGCATCGTCCTGGTCGTGGCCATTGTGGTCGCGCTGGTCATCATGCGACGCGGCGACTCCCGCTTTACCTACGACACGCAGCACGGAACGGCCCCGCGCGCCACCGAGGGCGAGGGCAATACGGCCGCTACGGCCTTCAAGGGCCGCTTTTCCATCCTCACCGCGGGCGTGGGTGCGATGTTTGCCGCGCTTGCCGTTAAGCTGTGGGGCATGCAGATGGTCTCGTCGGACTACTACGACAAGCAGGCCAAGAGCAATCAGACCCGTACCGTTACCACGCCTGCCGTGCGTGGCCGTATCTTGGACCGCAACGGCGTCGCGCTGGTGCAAAACCGCCCCTCGCTCGCCGTCGTCGCCTATCGCGACCTTGCCGACGACAAGGTACTGGTGCGTCATCTTGCCAACGTGCTCGGCATGCCGTATATCGCGGTGCTGCGCAACATCCAGGACAATTCCGAAGGCGCGCAGAGCCTGCATACGATCGCGACTGACGTGCGCCGCTCTACTGTCGCCTACATTCAGGAGCACGCCGGTGAGTTTCCCGGCGTGAAGATCGCCGAGCGCACCGAGCGCCAATACCCGTATGGCGAGACCGCCTGCCATATCTTGGGCTATACCGGCACCATTACCTCCGAGCAGCTCGAGGCGCAGAACAAGAAGTCGTCGGACGGCAGCGATAGCGCGGCTGGCCAGATCTCGTATCAATCGGGCGATATTGTGGGCCAGGCGGGCGTAGAGATTTACTACGAAAATCTGCTGCAGGGCATTCGTGGTGAGCAGACCGTGAAAGTTGACGCCTCGGGTAACGTGACCGGTCAAGCCGGCGCCGTTCCCGCCAAGGCCGGTTCTGACATTAAGCTTACGCTGGATCTTAAGATTCAACAGGCCTGCGAGACGGCTCTGGCGAATGCCATTGAGCTTGCCAAGACCACGGGTCATAGCGATGCCGGCAACGGCGCCGTGGTGTGCCTCGATCCCAACAATGGTGAGATTCTGGGTATGGCGAGCGAGCCCAAGTTTGATCCGTCGGTGTTCATCGGCGGCGTTTCCAACGACGTGTGGACCGAGCTCAACGACGACAAGGGTTCGCATCCGCTGCTCAACCGCGCCATTAGCGGCCAGTATATGTCGGCTTCGACCATCAAGCCGCTCTCGGCTCTGGCCGGTCTTGAGTTTGGAACCTATACCTCAGGCCAGACCACGAACTGCACGGGCTATTGGACGGGCCTGGGCAAGTCATGGGGTAAGTACTGCTGGCTGCATTCCGGTCACGGCACTATGACGCTGCAGTCCGGTATCGCCAACTCGTGCGACCCCGTGTTTTACGATATGGGTAAGGCGTTTTTCTACAACGACCAGCATCCCGAGGGTCTGCAAGAGGTCTTTCGCCGTTGGGGCCTGGGCAAGACCTGCGGCATCGATCTGCCAAGCGAGGGAACGGGCCGCATTCCTGACGCCAAGTGGAAAGAGTCGTACTTTACCGACGCCTCGGCCGAGGACCGCAAGTGGAATGCCGGCGATATGACTAACATCGCTATCGGCCAGGGCGACATTTTGGTGACGCCGCTGCAGATGGCGTGTGCCTACATGGGCCTTGCCAACGGCGGCATACAGTATGTGCCGCATGTGTTCATGTCTGCTGTCTCGCGTGATGGCGACGGCGATGCCTACAAGTACAACGGCAAGGGCAAAAAGAAGCGCCTGGAGGCCCATATCAATAGCGATGCCGACCTGGCGCTGGTCCGTAACGGCATGCACGATGTGATTTACTCGGCGTCGACTTCGACTGCCGCGCACTTTAACTCCTTGACCCCCACGGTCTACGGCAAGTCCGGCACGGGCGAGAAGAGCGGCGAGGACGATTACGCGTGGTTTTGCGCCTACGCGCCGGCCGATGAGCCCAAGTACGTGATTGTCACTGTCTTGGAACAGGGCGGTGGTGGCTCCGATACCGCGCTGCACGTCGTGCGCGATGTCCTCGGTGCCATCTATGATGAGCCCGACACATCTTCTGCCACGGGCGATTCTTCGGTTCGATAGGAGGTTGCGATGGATTTTTCGCCGGCGGACCTGTTCCGCTCAACTAAAACCGGTTCCCGCAGCAGCCTGGACCGTGTCAACAAGCAGCTTTCGGCCTCGCGCGGCACGTTTCGCCAGAAGGTGCACATCGGCGTGCTGCTGGCAACCTTGGCACTCGTTGCCTATGGTGCCGTCATCATTTGGTCGGCATCGCAGTTTAAGGCCGACGCCTCATTTTCGCGCCACCTGTTGGGCATCGGCATCGGTGCGGTGCTTGCGGTGCTCGTCTGGCGTACCGATCTGCGCGGCATCTCTAACTTCTCGACGGCGCTGCTCGTCATCGACCTCATTGTGATTTTCTCGCCCAAGATTCCGGGGCTGTCCTATACGGGCGGTCTGGGCATGACGGGCTGGATCAAGATTCCCGGTATCGGTCTTACCTTCCAGCCGGTCGAGCTCGCCAAGCTCATCACGATCTTCTTTATCGCCACGCTTGGTTCGCAGTACAACGGCCGCATCGATACCGCCCGCGACTACATTAAGCTCTGCGGCATGCTTTCCGTTCCGTTTTTGGCCGTCGTCGCCATGGGCGACCTGGGTTCGGGCCTGGTCGTGTTGGTGTCGGGTGCCGTTGTGATCTGCATGAGCGGTGCGCGCCGCGAATGGGTGCTGTCGACCTTGGCTCTGCTCGTGGGTTTGGTGGCGCTCATCCTGGCGCTCGATTCTGTGCTCGATTCTCTTTTGGGCCATGACGTTTTGATCAAGCAGTACCAGATGAACCGACTGACCGTCTTTATCGACCCCGATAATGCCGATTCGGACGATGCCTACAACTTGCAGCAATCGCTCATCGCGGTTGGATCGGGTGGCTTTTTCGGTAAGGGGCTGGGCCATGCGACGCAGTCTGCCGGTGGCTTTCTGCCCGAGTTCCACACCGACTTCGTCTTTGCCTTTTTGTCCGAGACCTTTGGCTTCTGCGGCTCTTTTTTGCTGCTCTGCCTGTACGTGCTGCTCATGTTCTCGACGATTCGCGTCGCCTTTAAGTGCGAGTCTCTGTTCCTACGCTTGTCATGCGTGGGTATCGTCGGCATGTGGGCATTCCAGACCTTCGAGAACATCGGCATGTGCATCGGCATGATGCCGATTACCGGTATTCCGCTGCCGTTCATTAGCTTTGGTTCGTCGTCGATGATGATCCAGTTGCTGACGGTGGGTATCGTACAATCCATATGGCGGCATCGTTCGGGCGCCGCGTAACCGCTGGAGGGGTTTGCTATGAAGATTCCCGTGGATAAGCTGACCCGCGTCTTTAAGATGGGCGCGACTACCAAGAAGGATTCCGACACGCCGGTGCGCGTGTCCGTCTACCTCGATTCGTCTGCCTCACGTTTTTTGGTCGAGACGGTGCGCGATGCCTTCGTGCCACAGACGACGTCGGGCATTGTGCGCGTTGAGCGTCTAGGGGAGGACCGTATCGTCCCCAAGACCGATACCGATGTGGCGTTGGTGCTTTCGTGCGGATCCGACCGTCTGGAGAGCGCTGTACAGGAGCTTGTGATTGCTGGTGCGCCTGTGTGCGTGCTTGCCGAGTCCGCTGTCGAGGTGCCTTTTATCCAGGAGTCCACGCCCATGCTCGGCATGGTAGCGGCAATCGATAAGACGTATCTGCTCGAGACGCTTGCCCGCTGGATTCTCGATCGCACGGACAAGGAGACGGCCTTTGCGGCGAACTTCGCCTTTATGCGTATCGCTGCCGCTAACCGCATCATCACCTCGTGCGCGCTTACCAATATGGCGACGGGCGCGCTGGTGTTTTTGCCGGGGGCCGATTATCCCGTTATGGCGTTGGCACAGGTGGGCATGCTCTTTGAGCTCGCGGCCATCTTTGGACGCGGTATTAAGCCCGAGCGCGGCTATGAGGTCGCGGGCGTGCTTGCCGGCGGCCTGGTGGTCCGCGCCGTCACCCGCGCCTTGGTAAAGCAGACGCCGCATATTGGGTTTGCCGTCAAGGCGCTGACCGCCGCCGCGGGCACCTATGGCATGGGTCGTGCGCTCGTTTCGCTGTACGAGCGCGATATCGACTACGGCCGTGCGAACGAGGCGGTTGCCGCCACATTCTCGCGCGTCCGCGACCTGGTGACCACGGTTGCCGGCGCTACTCGTCCCATGGGTCCCTTTGAGGACGCATCCGATCTTGCTGCTTAGGGGTTTCTTTTGCGCGCTGTGTACCAAGACTGTTTTCATTTGATTGAGCCCCTGCTCGCAAAGGTCGAGAAGCCGAGTCGCTATATCGACCACGAGTGGGGCACGCTCTCCAAGGCCGATGCCGATTACCGCTGCTGCATGATCTACCCGGACGTGTACGAGGTTGGTCTGCCCAACCAGGGTATTGCCATCCTGTACAACATCCTTAACCAGGCCGAGGGCATCTCCTGCGAGCGCGGTTATGTGCCGTGGCCCGATATGGGCGATGCCATGCGCGAAGCGAACATTCCGCTGCTGTCGCTCGAGGGCGCGGCGCCTGTGGCCTCGTTCGATATCGTCGGCATGCATGTGCCGCACGAGATGGCCGTCACCAACTTCCTCGAGGCGCTCGACCTCGCCGGCATTCCGCTGCTCGCGGCTGACCGCACCGAGGGCGACCCCATCATCGTCGCCGGTGGCCCCTCGGTCTATAACCCCGAGCCGTATGCGGCCTTCTTCGATGCCATCCTCATTGGCGAGGGCGAGGAGTCACTGCTCGAGGTTTGCCAGCTGCATCGCCGCTTGCGCGACGAGGGCGTTTCGCGCGCTCAGATTGTCGAGCAGCTCGCGACGGTCGCCGGTACCTATGTGCCGTCTCTGTATGAGGTGCGCCATGACGAGCCTTGCTCTCCGCACGGCTATACCGTGCCGCGTGAGGGCAAAGACGTCCCGCCGGTGGTCTACAAGCGCGTCGTTGAGGACTTTGGCGCTACTAATCCGCTGTCGCAGTCGTGCGTGCCCTACGCGCAGCTCGTTCACGATCGCCTGTCTATCGAGATTCTGCGCGGTTGTGCCCGCGGCTGCCGTTTTTGCCAGGCCGGTATGACCTATCGTCCGGTGCGCGAGCGCTCGGCCGACCAGATTGTGTCCTCGGTGATCCAGGGCCTGCAGAAGACTGGCTATGACGAGGTGTCGCTCACCTCGCTTTCGACCACCGACCACTCCTGCATCCGCGATGTGCTCGGCAGGCTCAACCGCCGCCTGGAGGATACGGGTATTCGCGTATCCATTCCCTCGCAGCGCCTGGATTCGTTTGGCGTGGATATGGCCGAGTCGGTCGCCGGCGAAAAGAAGGGCGGCCTGACGTTTGCCCCCGAGGCCGGCAGTCAGCGCATGCGCGACATCATCAACAAGAACGTGACCGAGGAGGACCTGGACCGTGCGGCCAAGGCGGCCTTCGAGGCCGGTTGGAACCGCATGAAGCTCTACTTTATGATGGGGCTTCCCGGCGAGCGCGACGAGGATATCGTGGCTATCGCCAACCTGGCCGACCACGTGCTCGAGCTCGGCCGCTCCGTGGTTCCCAAGGCGCGTCGCGGCTCCATCTCGGTGTCCATCTCGGTGTCGGTGTTTATCCCCAAGGCCGCCACACCCTTCCAATGGTGCCCGCAGCTCGATTACGACGACGTCAAGCGCCGTCAGAAGCTCCTCATCACGAGCGTTCGCAACCGTGCGGTCCGCGTGCACTACCACGATGCCGAAACCTCGCTCGTCGAGGCCGCGCTGTCTCGCGCCGGCCGTGACATGACGCCTGTCATCATCGATGCCTGGCGTGCCGGTTCGCGTTTTGACGCCTGGGTGGAGCATTTTTCGCTCGACAACTGGAAGTCGGCTGCGGCCAAAAACGGCATCGATCTCAACGAGCTCGTGCACCTGCCCTACGAACTGGACTGGCGCCTGCCCTGGGAGCACGTGAGCCCCGGCTGCACGCGCGGCTTCCTCGAGCGCGAATACCGCCGCTCGTTGGAGGGCGTCACGACGCCCGACTGTACCCGTACCTCGTGCACCGGTTGCGGAATCTGCCCCACGCTCCACGCCAAGAACGTATTGGTGGGTGATCGCGCATGAGTGAGCGCCTGACCGACAATCCCACGCTCTTTAGGCTTCGCGTTCGTTATGGCAAGCGCGACCGTCTTAAGTACCTGGGCCATCTCGAGGTGATTCATACCATTGAGCGCATCGTGCGTCGCGCTGGGCTGCCCTATGCCGTGACGCAGGGCTTCTCTCCGCACATGCGCGTTGGCTTTTCGTCGGCGCTGCCGGTGGGAACATCGTCGACCTGTGAGTGGTATGACTTGTTTATGACTGAGTTCGTTGCGCTCGATGAGGCGTTTGAACGTTTGGCGGCGGCATCTCCGGCCGATCTGGCCCCCATCGAGGCGGCATACATCGACGTGCGCACGCCGGCGCTGACGGCGCAACTCACGCGTCTGTCGTATCGTATCGATCTGCATCTTGACCCTGAGGCACCGGTGGACGCCGACGAGGTGCGTCGCGCTATCGATACGCTGCGCGCGGGCCACGGCATCGACTACGCACGCGGCAAAAAGAGCAAACGCCTGGACCTTGACCACACACTGGTGGGCTATGAGCTTAAGGCAGGGGAGCGCCCGGACCATCTGGTGCTCATGCTCGACACCCATGCCGATAATGAGGGCTCCATGCGTCCGGAAATTTTGCTTTCCGCAGCTGATGTTTTGTTGCAGGGCTTGACCCCGGGCGTCGATGCACCTATTGTTTCCACCGGTATGCAAGACCTCGTGACCATCTGCTCCTACGATGTCGAGCGTCAGAATCAAGCATGCGAGGACGACGAGGGCCGACTCGTCAGCCCCATACCTGTGCGAACTTGTGGATTTGCTCCACATACTCGTTGACGGGGGTATTATCGCCTGCTACTATATTCGGCTGTTGCACTAACTGATGCATGAAGGGCAAGTAAACATGTACGCAATCGTTAACACGGGCGGCAAGCAGTACAAGGTCGCCACCGACGATGTCATCACCGTCGAGAAGATCGAGGGCAATGAGGGCGATAAGATCACCCTGCCGGTTATCTTCCTCAACGATGGTAAGAAGATCGTCACCGATCCCGACAAGCTGGCCAAGGCCAAGGTTACCGCTCAGATCGTTGAGCAGTTCAAGGGCGAGAAGCAGCTGGTCTTCAAGTTCCACAAGCGCAAGCGCTATCGTCGTCTGAAGGGTCACCGTCAGCAGCTCACCAAGCTGAAGATCGTGAAGGTTCAGGCTACTTCCCGCGCCAAGAAGGCTGTCAAGGCAGAGGCTGAGGCTGTTGCCGAGGCTCCCGTCGCCGAGTAGATTACACTCGTAACGAAAGAGTAGGTATACACAATGGCACACAAAAAAGGACTCGGTTCCTCCCGTAATGGCCGTGACTCCCGCGGTCAGCGCCTTGGCACGAAGCGCTATGCCGGCCAGACGGTAACCACGGGCACGATTCTCGTCCGTCAGCACGGCACGCACATCCACCCGGGTGAGAACGTTGGCCGTGGCAAGGACGACACGCTGTTCGCGCTGGTCGACGGTACCGTTGAGTTCCACAAGGGTATCAAGCACAGGGTCAGCGTACGCCCGCTCGCGAACGCGTAATTCACCCTTCATAGAGCACATATGTGGGAGGCACTTGAGTTTTAGGATTCAAGGGTCTCCCTCTTTTTTGTAGGAGGCGATTCTGTTGTCACAGTTCACCGATATCAGCCGAATTAACGTTTGCGGCGGCGACGGCGGAGCCGGATGCATGTCGTTTAGGCGCGAGGCATTTGTTCCCAAGGGCGGCCCCGATGGCGGCGACGGCGGTCGTGGCGGCAATGTCGTCATCCAGGCCGATGCTCAGCTGTCTTCGCTGATCGATTACCGCTTTAAGCATCACTTTCGCGCCGAGCGCGGCACGCACGGGCAGGGTGCCCGTCGTAACGGCAAGAGCGGCGAGGACCTGATTCTCAAGGTCCCTATGGGTACCGTGGTGCGCGAGCTCGATCCCGAGACGCAGACCCCGATGTTCGAGATTGCCGACCTGGTGCACGACGGCGAGCGCGTCGTCGTGGCGCCCGGCGGTGCCGGCGGTCTGGGCAACACGCACTTTGTGACGTCGGTGCGTCGCGCGCCCGCATTTGCCCAGCTGGGCGAGCCGGCCGAGGAGCACTGGATCGAGCTTGAGATGAAGCTTATGGCCGATGCCGCGCTTGTGGGCTTTCCCTCGGTCGGCAAGTCCTCGCTCATCGCGCGTATGAGCGCTGCCCGTCCCAAGATTGCCGACTACCCGTTTACCACGCTTGTGCCCAATCTGGGCATGGTGCGTGCCGGCGAATATTCTTACGTCGTTGCTGACGTTCCCGGTCTCATCGAGGGCGCGAGCGAGGGTCGTGGCCTGGGCCATCAGTTCCTGCGCCACATTGAGCGCACGGCCTTGATCATGCATGTCGTTGACATGACGGGCGGGTTTGAGGATCGCGATCCGGTTGAGGACTATCGCATTATTAACCGTGAGCTTGAGCAGTATGGCGCCGAGCTTTCGGAGCGTCCGCAGATCGTCGTCGCCAACAAGTGCGATGCGCCGGGCACGGCCGACAAGATTGCCGACCTTAAGCGTGCGGCGCTCGACGACGGGCATATGTTCTTTGCCGTGTCCGCTGTGACGGGCGCCGGTCTCAACACGTTGATGCTTGCCGTGGGCGAGCAGGTGGCCAAGCTCCGCGCTGAGCTGGCGGTCTCTGATGAGCCGGTCGATTTGCGCGACGAGGAGTGGGAGCGTCGCCGCCTGCAGCGCGAGAAGCGCTTCCACATTGTCCAGGAGGAGCCCGGTGCCTTCCGCGTTGTCGGTCGCGCCATCGAGCGCTTGGTTATCCAGACCGACTGGGAAAACGAGGAAGCCGTCATTTACCTGCAGCATAAGTTTGCGCGTATGGGTGTTGACGACGCGCTCGAGAAGGCCGGTTGCCGTGCGGGCGACGAGGTCCGCATTTGCCAGCGCGCCTTTGACTTTGAGGGCGCCGAGGACTTCTCGGAGTACGAGGAGCTCGAGGATGCTGGCGAGGACGTTGCCGTTGAAG
>CAJMSO010000016.1 GCA_905216075.1 uncultured bacterium
GGGCATGCTGCGGGGCACGCGGCATTCGATGATGTCGTCCGCGGCGGCATCATCGGCGGCAATGGTGGTCAGGAACTGGTCAAACTCATCGTCGTGACGAAGCTCCAGCAGGTCACCCTTGCCCACGGGCTCAAACAGCTCAATGCGGGCGATGGCGGCGCGCCGACGGCGGTCGTCGGGCTTGAGGCCGCGCACATCGCGGTTGGCCGGGCGGCTGCCCAGCACCGTGCCCACAATCTGGCCGCGGTTGTTGGAGCGCTCGTAGCTCATCATCTCGTCGCCCGAGGTGCCATCCTGGTAGGCGTGCGTAAAGTCGCGGTTGAAGCAGCGTTTGAGCTGGCGCTGGCGGGCGGCGTCCTCGTCCTTATCTACGGCGACCCCGGCCAGCATGTCATCAATCTGATGACGATACACATCGACGATGGAATACACGTAATCGGGGGCCTTCATGCGGCCCTCGAGCTTGAGCGATGCGGCGCCGGCGTCATACAGACGGCGAACAAGCTGCGACGTGTTGGTGTCGCGCGGGCACAGCGCGCGCTCGCGACCGGCAGGGGAGAGCGAGCGGCCGTTCTCGTCGATCAGCTCGTAAGGCAGGCGACAGGGCTGAGCGCACATGCCGCGGTTGGCCGAGCGGCCCGCCATGGCAAAGCTCGAGAGCAGGCACAGGCCCGAGTAGCAAAAGCAGATGGCGCCATGGCTAAAGACCTCAAGGTCCACATCGGGCGCGGCGTCGTGGATGGCGGCGATCTCGTCTATGGAGAGCTCGCGCGACAAGGTCACTCGGTCGGCGCCCTGCTCACGGCACCAAAGGGTTCCGCGGTCGTCGTGGATGTTTGCTTGGGTTGAGATGTGCGTCTCGATGCCGGGCATGGTGCGCTTGACCTCAAAGAACAGACCCCAGTCCTGGATAATGAAGGCATCGGCGCCCAGCGTGGAGCAGCGATGGATGAGTTGCAGCGCATCGCCCATCTCGGACTGCTTGATGACGATGTTGACCGTGACGTAGACGCGCGACCCGGCTAGATGTGCGGCGCGGCAGGCCTGCTCAAAGGCCTCGTCGGTAAAGTTGGTGGCCTTGCGGCGGGCGTTGAAGCTGCCCATGCCACAGTAGATGGCATCAGCGCCGGCAGCGAGTGCGGCGGCAAAGGGCTCCGGGCCTCCGGCGGGGGCCAAGAGCTCTGGTCTGCGGTTGGTGGTTCGACTGGCGGTTGCGGTCATATCCTGCCTTTCAAAATGCTCAGATATTCAAAAGTATAGTGGCGTCGCTGCGGTGGGCGACGCCCGTGCTCCAAGCTGGATAAAGTCTTCAGCAGCTTGGGCTGGCTGACCCCGTGGAGAACCGTTCAGCTGCCAACGAGCGCCGTTGGGCGATAAAATATTCTCGCAAGCTGATAATATTCTTGCATCGCGCGGAAACCTTGAGTACTATCCCAATCAAGCGCGGTGTTCAGACCGAACTGTGCCTCCCGGTGTGAACACCGCGCTCACGCTCTCTCAATTGATCGTAAGGAGAAAACATGAGCAAGACCGTCGTGTCTTCCGATAACGCACCCGCAGCCATCGGACCGTATTCCCCCGGCATCCAGACCGGCAACATGGTGTTCCTGTCCGGCCAGCTGGGCATCGACCCCGCAACTGGCAAGATGCCCGAGGGCGTCGAGGCCCAGGCCAAGCAGTCCCTCGCCAACGTCGAGGCTCTGCTGACCGCTGCCGGCGCCACCTTTGCCGATGTCGTCAAGACCACGGTCTACCTGGCCGACATCGCCGACTTCGCCGCCGTGAACGAGATCTACGCCTCCAAGTTCGAGGCCCCGTTCCCCGCGCGCAGCGCCTTCCAGGTTGCCGCCCTTCCGGCTGGCGGTCTGGTCGAGATCGAGGTCGTCGCCGCTCTCTAAGGCGTTGGCCACAACTAAACATGACATGCAAAAAGACCCTGCAGCGCGTGCGAGCTGCAGGGTCTTTTGTCAAGTGACGGATCGCTTGTGGAGCCGCGCTCCATTTTGCTCGTTAGCCCTCCTTGCGAACTTTTTGCAGGTAGCGGTAGACGCTGGGCTCCGAGATGCCCAACGCGGTGGCGGCGCAGGCCACGGCGCCCTTGAGCATGAACACCCCGTTGCCGTTGAGGTGGCGAATGACGTCCACGCGGTCGCTCTGACCAAGCGACGCTACATCCAGCCCGCGCGCGCTCAGCAACTCGGCAATGCTGCGGTCGATGAGCTCCTGTGTGGACTCCGAAAGGCTTTCGACCTCGATGGGGGCGGGCTCCGTGCGCGTCGGCGCCGCGTCGAAGCACGCCATGAGCTGCTGCGCCATGGCGTTGATGGAGCGCACGGTCGAGAGGTCGGTGTTGACGCAGAGCATACCGACGATCTCGTCATTCTCGCGGATAAAGTACGTCGCTGACTCCAACGTCTTGCCTCCGGCGCCGCGGCCCTCGTAGCCCGTAATAAACGGCAGGTCGCGATACATGGCGTCGTGCATGATCTTGAGTGCCAGATCGGTGGCGGGACCGCCGACCTTGCGGCCGCTCACGATGCCGTTGCGAATATCGACGATGGCGTGGTCGGGATCCGAGAAATCGTGCAGCACGATTTCGCTGTTCTTACCGAGTACCTGCTCCAGGAAATCGACCATCGGCAAAAAGCGGCGTACGGTCTCGTTCACGGGCAACTCCTTTGGGTTCTATCGAAGTGTTCATAACAATTTTTTATCATGGTAACACGGTGTCTATTGACTCGTATATCCGCAGGTACATTGCGTAATACAGACGAACGGTAGGAATTTAGCGGTAAACGGTTGACCAAAAGAAAAGTAAGATGTCATTTTGACCAGACACTTTCCTGACCTGCGGAAATGCATTATCTCAGCTGAAGAATAGTCTGATAACAAAAAATTATTATTGAGAATGAGAATCATCTTTAATACGATATGCAATGAAGGCACAACCTCAACCCCGCACTGCGTCACAATAGAGCGTTAGATGCGAAAACAACTACTTCGAGGATTGGTGGTCAAATGACCCAGGAGACGGTTACGAACGGCACTGAAGCCCTGTTCACTCGCGAAGGCATGCCTCCCGTTAAGGAAATGATCCCGTGTGCCCTTCAGCACGTACTGGCATCGTTTGCCGGCATCATTACCCCGGCGGTCATCATGGCCGGCGTATACGGCTTTAATAGCCAGCAGAGCACCGACATCATCCAGGTCGCGCTCATTCTTTCGGCAATCGATACGGCCCTTCAGGCCTTTGCCCCCTTCCGTCGCATCGGCGGCGGCCTGCCCATCGTCATGGGCGTTTCGTTCGCGTTCCTGCCGGCCCTGCAGGCCATGGGCGCCTCGGGCTTTAGCTTTGGTGCGTTGCTGGGCGGCGAGATCGTCGGCGGCGCCGTCGCGGTCCTCTTTGGTCTGGCCTACAGCAAGATCAAGTGGCTGTTCCCGCCCGTCGTGACCGGTACGGTCATCTTCTCCATCGGCGTTTCGCTGTATCCCACGGCCGTCAAGTATATGGCCGGCGGTATGGGTACGCCGCTGTGGGGCACTCCGCAGGCCTGGTGCGTCGCTCTTATCACCTTCGCCGTGGTCTTTGCGCTCGCCAACTTTGGCAAGGGCACGCTCAAGCTGGGATCCGTGTTCTTTGGCATGATCGTCGGCATGATCGTCTCCATCCCCTTTGGCATGATTGACTTCTCCAGCGTCACCACCGCTCAGGTCTTCGCCCTTTCCAAGCTCATGCCCTACGCGCTCGAGTTTGATCCCGAGGTCTGCATTACCCTCGCCGTCGTGTTCCCCATGGTTGCCATCCAGGTTATCGGCGACGTCTCCGCTGCCTGCCTTGGTTCCATCGACCGTATGCCCACCGAGCGCGAGCTCTCCGGTGCTATCGTGTCCCAGGGCCTCACCTCTATGGTCGGCGGCCTGCTGGGCGGTCTTCCCACCAGCGCCCTTGGCCAGAACGTGGGCATCATCTGCTCCAACAAGGTCGTCAACAAGTGGGTCTTTGTGATCATCGCGGCCGTCTTTGCCATCGCCGGTCTGTTCCCGCAGCTCTCTGCCGTCCTTTCCGCTATCCCGCAGCCCGTCATCGGCGGCGCAACCGTCGGCGTCTTTGGCACCATCACCATGAACGGCGTGCGCATGTTCACCCGCGAGGGCCTTACGCAGCGCACTACCACCATCGTCGGTACCTCCGTCGTCTTTGGCCTGGGAATCTGGATGGCCAGCGGTTGCCTTGCCGGCGAGGGCATGCCCACCTGGGTGTCCACCGTCATCGGCTCCAACGCCGTAACCCCCACCGCCATCATGGCCATCGTGCTCAACCTGATCCTTCCGCAGACGCCGGTCGTGGCTCAGCACATCGATGCCGCCAAGGATGCCGCTGTGAATCTGGTCCTGCCCGAGAGCAAGAAGTAACCAATTCGGTGCTATTCGCCGGCGGACGCATCGCCTCGTCCGCCGGCGCCATGCGGCGCCAAGCCGCACTTCAAAGGGCTCGTCCCTTTGGTGAAGCGTTGACGGGAGAGGGCCCGTTTCCGGTGTAGGCCGGCGCTTCGCACTCCGCCATGTCAGAGGTGTCAAACCCCGCCTCTGATGTTGAAGGGAGCATCCATGCTTCTGGTCGCTAACGGTTCCGTCTTTACCCGCAACGCTCAGACCCCGTTCATTCCAAACGGTGCGGTCGCCATTGACGGAGATACGATCGTCGAAGTGGGCCCCGAGCGCGAGCTCAAGGCCAAGTACCCGGATGCCGAGTACGTCGATGCCCGGGGCAACCTCATCATGCCCGGACTCATCAACTGCCACACCCACATCTACTCGGGTCTGGCCCGCGGCCTTGCCATTAAGGGCTGCAACCCAACCAACTTCCTGGAGAATCTCGAGCAGCAGTGGTGGAAGATCGACGACAATCTGACGCTCGACGGCACCAAGGCCAGCGCCTATGCCACGATTTTGGACTCTATCCGCGATGGCGTCACCACGATTTTCGATCACCATGCGAGCTTCTGCGAGATCCCGGGAAGCCTCTTTACCATTAAGGATGCAGCTCAGGAGCTGGGCATGCGTTCGTGCCTGTGCTACGAGGTCTCCGATCGCCGTGGCCAGGAAAAATGCGACCAGGCCATTGCCGAGAACGCCGAATTTGCCCAGTGGGCCGCCAAAGAGCGTCGCGATAACGACAACCACATGATCGCCGCCATGTTTGGCGGACATGCTACCTTTACGCTGTCGGACGAGACCATGGATAAGATGGCCGAGGCCAACAACGGCCTGACCGGCTTCCACATCCACGTGTGCGAGGGCATGAACGACGTGTGGGATTCCCGCCTCAACCGCGGTGGTATCAGCCCCGTCGAGCGCCTGCTGCAGCACAACCTGCTGGGTCCCGACACCATGCTCGGCCACTGCATCCACGTGACGCCTGCCGAGATGGATATCGTCAAGGAGTCCGGCACCTGGCTCGTCAACAACCCCGAATCCAATATGGGCAACGCCGTGGGCTGCGCCCCCGTGCTCGAGTTCTTCCGCCGCGGCATCCCCGTGTGCATGGGCACCGACGCCTACACCCACGATATGCTCGAGAGCCTCAAGGTCTTCCTGATCATTCAGCGCCACAATGCCGCCATGCCCAACGTGGGCTGGTGCGAGGCTATGACCATGCTGTTCGAGAACAACGCCAAGATGGCCAGCAAGTACTTCGATCGCAAGCTCGGTGTGCTCGAGGCCGGCGCCGCTGCCGACGTCATCGTTATGGACTACAAGCCCTTTACGCCGCTGAGCGAGGAGAACATCGACGGCCACATGCTCTTTGGCATGATGGGCAAAAACTGCCGTACCACCATCATCAACGGCAAGGTTCTGTACAAGGATCGCGAGTTCGTTGGCATTGACGAGGAAAAGATCAACGCGTGGACCATGGCTGAGTCCAAGAAGCTCTGGAGCACGCTCAACGATCGCACCTACTAATTCACAAGTAGATTCACGCGCGCCGGATGTTTCGCCGCATCTGACGCGCGTATAGGCGGCCTCCGCGGGGTCGCCGGCGCTGTGCTAGCGCTACACCGTATTTGCGCCCGCCGCGCGGTCTCGCCGGGCGTTACAGAGAGGAGCTCACTATGAGCGACATCATGAGGCCGATCCCGTTTTCGCAGCTGATGAACTGGATCATCGAGGAGCACAAGACTCAGGGCGCCGTCTTTGGCGTGCGCAAGATGGTCACGACCAACCAGGAGGGCGCGCTTCCCATTTTTGACGAGCGCATCGAGACTCCGTTTGGCCCGGCCGCCGGTCCCAATACGCAGCTGGCCCAGAACATCGTGGCCTCTTATGTGGCCGGTTCCCGCTTCTTTGAGCTCAAGACCGTCCAGGTTATGGACGGCGAGGAGCTCTCCAAGTGTGTGAACAAGCCCTGCATCGTGGCGCAGGACGAGTGCTACAACTGTGAGTGGTCGACCGAGCTCGAGGTTCCGCAGGCCTTTGCCGAGTACGTGAAGGCATGGTTCGCCTGCCACCTCATCGCTCGCGAGTACGGCCTGGGAAGCCCGGACGGTTTTGTCTTCAACATGTCCGTGGGTTATGACCTGGAGGGCATCAAGAGCCCCAAGGTCGACGCCTACATCGAGGGTATGAAGGACGCCAGCGGCTCCGACGTCTGGAACGAGTGCCGCACATGGGCGCTCGCCAACCTGGACAAGTTTGAGCATGTCGATGCCGCATTTGTCGAGTCCATCCCGGCGCGCGTGTCCAACTCCATCACCGAGTCTACCCTGCACGGCTGCCCGCCGGCGGAGATCGAGCGCATCGCGACCTATCTGATCACCGAGAAGGGCCTCAACACCTACATCAAGTGCAACCCCACGCTGCTGGGCTATGAGTTTGCCCGCCAGCGTCTGAACGAGCTGGGCTTTGATTACATCGTCTTCGACGATACGCACTTCCGCGAGGACCTGCAGTGGGTCGATGCCGTGCCTATGTTCGAGCGCCTGATTGCCCTGTGTGCCGAGCGCGGGCTGGAGTTTGGCGTCAAGCTCACCAACACCTTCCCCGTCGACGTGACGAGAAACGAGCTGCCCTCCACCGAGATGTACATGTCGGGCCGTTCGCTGTTCTCGCTGACCATTGAGGCCGCCCGTCGCATTACCGAGCAGTTCGATGGCAAGCTGCGCATCAGCTACTCCGGTGGTGCCACGGTCTACAATATCCGCGCCCTGTACGATGCCGGCATTTGGCCCGTTACCCTGGCGACCGACGTGCTCAAGCCCGGTGGCTACGAGCGCTTTAGCCAGATGGCTGGCGAGTTTACCGACCTGGATGGCAAGCCGTTCGCGGGCGTCTCGCTCGAGGCCGTGACCGCGATCCAGACCGATTCGCTTACCAACCCGCTCTACAAAAAGCCGCTGCGTCCGCTGCCCGACCGCAAGGTCGCCGGCAAGAGCCCGCTTTCCGACTGCTTTACCACGCCGTGCCGTACGAGCTGCCCCATTCAGCAGGATATTCCCGCCTACTTGGCGGCTGTGGACGAGGGCCGCTACGAGGACGCGCTCAACATCATCATCGAGCGCAACGCCCTGCCGTTCATTACCGGCACCATCTGCCCGCATCCCTGCGGCCGTGCCTGCGAGCGCGCGTTCTACGAGCCCGAGGGCGCCCAGATTCGCGCCAGCAAGCTCAAGGCCGCCCGCGAGGCCATGACCGCCGTGCTGCCCAAGCTGCGCGCCCAGGCCATCGTCAACGACGGCGAGCGCAACGTTGCCGTTATCGGCGGCGGCCCGGCCGGTCTGGCGACGGCATTCTTCCTGACGCGCGCCGGCGTGCCCGTCACCATCTTTGAGGCCCGCGACTCGCTCGGCGGCGTGGTCCGTCACGTGATCCCCGAGTTCCGTATCGCCAGCGACGATATCTCCCACGATGCCGAGCTCTGCCTGGCCTTTGGCGCCAAGGTGCAGCTCAACGCCCGCGTGGAGTCCATTGATGAGCTCAAGGCCCAGGACTTTACCGATGTGGTCGTGGCCACCGGCGCCTGGATGCCTGGTTCTGCGGGCTTGGGCGAGGGCGCCGAGCTCGACGTGCTGGAGTTCCTCGAGGCCGCCAAGAAGGGCGAGAAGCTCGAGCTGGGCGAGGACGTCGTGGTCATCGGCGCCGGCAACACCGCCATGGATGCGGCCCGCGTGGCCAAGCGCCTGGCTGGTGTGAAGAACGTGCGCCTGGTGTATCGCCGCACCAAGAAGCAGATGCCCGCCGACGAGGAAGAGCTTGATCTTGCTCTTGCCGACGGCGTTGAGTTCTGCGAGCTGCTGGCTCCCAAGGCACTCAACGGCGCCGTGCTGACCTGCGATGTTATGGAGCTTGGCGAGCCGGATGCAAGCGGCCGTCGCAGCCCCGTTGCCACGGGCGAGACCGTTGAGCTTCCCGCCACCACGGTGATCTGCGCCGTGGGTGAGGGTATCGATGCCAGCCTGTATGATGCCGCGGGCGTCGAGCACGACCGTCGTGGCCGTCTTGCCGCCACCTCCACCGGTGTCGAGGGTGTCTGGGCTGCGGGCGACTGCCGTCGCGGTCCTGCCACCGTGGTCGAGGCTATTTCCGACGCCGCCGAGGTCGCTCGCGCCATCGCCGGCGTGGACTTTAACAAGTACGCCGACTGCAACGAGCAGGCCGGCCGCGAGGACACCTGCTACGAGCGCAAGGGTACGCTCTGCCGCGACAAGCGCAACTGCACCAAGACCCGTTGCCTGGGCTGCGGCTCTGTGTGCGAGGTCTGCTGCGACGTGTGCCCCAACCGCGCCAACGTGGCAATTAAGGTGCCAGGCCTGGCCAAGCATCAGGTCGTCCATGTCGACGGCATGTGCAACGAGTGCGGCAACTGCGCCGTGTTCTGCCCCTACCAGGAGGGTCGTCCCTATAAGGACAAGCTCACCCTGTTCTGGAGCGAGCAGGACATGGAGAACTCCGAGAACGAGGGCTTCCTGGCCGTGGACGAGGACCACTTTAAGGTCCGCGTCGCCGGTACGGTCCGCACCGTCTCGGTCGATGCCGTCAACACCGGTCTGCCCGAGGCCGTCCGCCTGACCATCAGGGCCGTGCGCGACAACTATTCGTACCTTCTTAAGAAATAGGCGAGTCTCTTATGGCCAAATCCATTCAACATCACGTGGCTTACGTTGCCTGCGGAAGTGGTTGCGCCTCCGCAGGCGGCGACGCCCGCTGCAGCGAAGGCTGCATTGGCTGTGGCGCCTGCGTCACGGCTTGCCCCCACGGTGCCATCGCGCTGGTCGACGGCGTCGCCCGTGTGGACCGCTCCAAGTGCACGGGCTGTGGCCTGTGCGGCATGGCGTGCCCGCAGCGCGTGATTGCCTTCGTTCCCGGCTACCAGAACATCCTGGTGCGCTGCAACAACACCGATAAGGGCGCCATTGCGCGCAAGATCTGCGACACCAGCTGCATCGGTTGCGGCATGTGCGCCAAAAAGTGCCCTGCCGGCGCTATCCGCATCGAGGACAACTGCGCCCATATCGACGGCGTGGACTGCCTGTCGTGCGGCATGTGCGCCGTCGTCTGTCCGCATGGCGCCATCCACGACCGCACCGGCATCGCCGCCGGCGTGTAGAAAGGAATCACCATGGCACAGGAATTCACTTTTACCGTTAACGGCGTCGAGCGCACGACGACGGAGAATAAACCGCTGCTGCGCTACCTGCGCGACGACCTGCATATCCATTCCGCCAAGGACGGCTGCTCCGAAGGTGCTTGCGGTACCTGCACCATCCATGTGGACGGTGCGGCCGTCAAGGCGTGCGTGCTGACCACCGCTCTTGCCGCCGGTCGTAACATCGTGACCGTCGAGGGCCTGCCCGAGGACGTGCGCGAGGCCTTTGTGTACGCCTTTGGCGCCGTGGGCGCCGTGCAGTGCGGCTTTTGCATTCCCGGCATGGTCATGGCGGGTGCAGCGCTCATCGCCGAGGACCCCGAGCCCACCGAGGAGCAGATCAAGTACGCCATTCGCGGTAACGTCTGCCGCTGCACCGGCTACAAAAAGATTATCGAGGGCATCTCGCTGGCCGCTGCGGTGCTCCGCGGCGAAAAGCAGATCGACGAGGACCTGGAGCGCGGCGATGACTACGGCGTGGGCAAGCGCGCTTTCCGTATCGACGTGCGCAAGAAGGTGCTCGGTGAGGGCAAGTACCCCGACGACATCGACGGGCTCGATCAACCGGGCCTGACCTATGCCAGCGCCGTGCGCTCCAAGTATCCGCGCGCCCGTGTGCTCTCCATCGACACCTCCAAGGCCGAGGCCCTGCCCGGCGTGGTGGGCATCCTGCGCGCCGAGGACGTGCCGGTCAACCAGGTCGGCCACCTTATCCAGGACTGGGACGTCATGATTGCGGCGGGCGATATCACCCGCTGTGTGGGTGACGCCATCGTGTTGGTGGTCGCCGAGGACGAAGCGACGCTCGAGAAGGCCAAGAAGCTCGTAAAGATCGATTACGAGCCTCTGGAGCCCGTGCGTAACATCGCCGAGGCCAGGGCTGCCGACGCCCCGCGCCTGCACGACAGCTTCTTTGCCTTTGGCAACACGGTGGAGCTCAAGGACAACGTGTGCCAGAGCCGCCATGTGACGCGCGGCGACGCCGCCAAGGCGCTGGCGGAGAGCGCGTTCACCGTGACGCAGCGCTTTACCACGCCCTTTACCGAGCATGCCTTCTTGGAGCCCGAGTGCGCCGTTGCCTTCCCGTATAAGAACGGCGTCAAGGTGCAGTCGACCGACCAGGGTGCCTACGACACGCGCAAAGAGTGTGCCCACATGTTTGGCTGGGACAACGAGCCCGAGCGCGTGGTCGTCGAGACCATGCTCGTGGGCGGCGGCTTTGGCGGCAAGGAGGACGTGTCCATCCAGCACCTGGCCGCGCTTGCTGCCTATAAGTTCCAGCGTCCTGTGAAGTGCAAGCTCACGCGTGCCGAGTCGCTCGCGTTCCATCCCAAGCGCCACGCCATGGACGGCACCTTTACGCTGGGCTGCGACGCCGAGGGCAACTTTACCGGCCTGGATTGCGAGATCAACTTTGACACCGGCGCCTACGCGTCGCTGTGCGGCCCGGTGCTCGAGCGCGCCTGCACGCACGCCGTCGGCCCCTACAAGTACCAGAACACCGACATTCGCGGTTTTGGCTACTACACCAACAACCCGCCCGCCGGCGCGTACCGAGGCTTTGGCGTTTGCCAGTCCGAGTTTGCGCTCGAGAGCCTGATCGACCTGCTGGCAGAAAAGGTCGGCCTGGATCCGTGGGAGATTCGTTACCGAAACGCTATCGAGCCGGGCGAGGTTTTGCCCAACGGCCAAATTGCCGACTGTTCCACGGCGCTTAAGGAGACACTGCTCGAGGTCAAGGATGCCTACTATGCGCATCCCGGACACGCCGGCATTGCCTGCGCCATGAAGAACGCTGGCGTGGGTGTTGGCCTGCCCGATGCCGGCCGCTGCAAGATTCGCATCGAGGACGGCGTGGCTGTGGTCTATGCCGCCACGTCCGACATCGGCCAGGGCTGCAACACCGTCTTTTTGCAGGACGTTGCCGAGGCATGCGGCCTGCCGCTTCGCTGCATCGCCAACGGCGAGTGCTCCACCGAGAACGCTCCCGACTCCGGCACCACGTCTGGTTCGCGTCAGACGGTCGTGACCGGCGAGGCCGTGCGCGGCGCCGCCTTCCTGCTGCGCGATGCCATGCTTGACATCGAGGCCGGCAAGCCCGCGCCCGATGCTCCCGTGAGCGCGCATGGCGACGGCGTCAAGATCGAGTACGACGACGGTCACGCCTATCAGCTGCACACGCAGGAGCTCGTCGCCGGCCAGGGTATGCATCCTCAGGATCCCGTGGCCGCCATCAAGGCACTCGAGGGATGCGAGTTTGGCTACGTGTACTTGGAGCCGACCGACAAGCTGGGTGCGGATGTTCCCAACCCCAAGAGCCACATCTGCTACGGCTTTGCCACGCATGTGGTCATTTTGGACGATGACGGCCGCGTGAGCGAGGTCTATGCTGCGCACGATTCCGGCAAGGTAGTCAACCCCATCTCCATCCAGGGTCAGATCGAAGGCGGCGTGCTCATGGGTATGGGCTATGCGCTTACCGAGGACTGGCCGCTCAAGGACTGCGTGCCCCAGGCAAGGTACGGTACGCTCGGGCTGTTCCGTGCGCCCGAGATTCCAGATATCCACGCCATTTACGTGGAGAAGGACGAGCTGCTGCCCGTGGCATATGGCGGCAAGGGCATCGGCGAGATCGCAACGATTCCCACGGCGCCCGCCGTACAGAACGCCTATCGCGCATTTGACGGCAAGCTGCGTCCGGATCTGCCCATGGTGGATACGCCGTACAGCCGCGCCCGTCACCGTGGGTAGGGCGCAGACGGCATTGCTGATGGGCCGTTCGCGCTCAGCATCAACTACATACGCTGCGCCTTTGGCCCCGGCTCCATCGCGAGCTGGGGCCTTTTGTTTGGAGCGGAGACAGCATCCCGGAATTCGGGCAATCCGGTGGTCAGGGGTTGAGCGAGCGTCGCGCTAAGGATGCCAAGCGTAAAACCTTCAATGAAAATGGCGTAAAAACTACATCTGTCATGGCGTAAAAACTACATTGAAAGTAGCGTAAAATCAGCATTGAGAATGGCGTAATTTCGCATATCGCGTGATAGAGAGGGACGGCCGTCTGTGGATGCACCAAAGAGATTGACCCAAAAGGGATATAGGCCCCGGCTCATAGAGGAGCGCCTCGACACCCTTATGCGGGCGTTTGGCTGTGTGGAGATCAACGGCCCCAAATGGGGCGGCAAGACCTGGACGGCGCTCTCTCGCTCGGCGAGCGTCTCCAGGCTCGATGAGCCTGCGCAGCGTGCGGCGGCAGAGGTCGACCCAAGCCTGGCGCTCATCGGCGATGCGCCACACCTGGTCGATGAATGGCAGGAGGTGCCCGAGGTTTGGGATGCCGCCCGGCGTTTCGTGGACGCGAGCGGCAACGAACGGGGGACACTTTTGCTCACGGGCTCGACCGCGCTCAAAAGCGAGGAGCGCAGCCATGTTCGTCATTCCGGCACGGGTAGGATCGCCCGTCTGTCAATGCGCCCCATGGCCCTGTGTGAGTCGGGCGACGGCGAGCCGCTCGTGTCACTGGCAAGCCTCTTTAAGGGCGAGGATTTTGCCCCTCAGCGTCGCGAGAGCACGGTGGATGACGTCGCCCGCTGGTGCTGCAGGGGCGGTTGGCCTGCAAATCTTGGGCTTTCGGAAGATCTTGCGCGAGAGACGGCAAGCCAGTACGGGCACTCGGTGCTCGACGTCAACGTGCTGGACGAGGGCATGTCGCCCGAGCTTGCACACGGCCTTTTGCGAGCTCTTGCCATGAACGAGAGCCAGGCTGTCACGTACAAGACGCTCGTAAAGGACGCCTCGTACGGTGAGGCGGGCCCCGACGAGAGGACCATCGCTGCGTACTTGGACCTCTTCAACAGGCTCAAGCTGACCGAGGACCTGTGCGGATGGGAGCCGCCCATGCGCTCGAAGGCCCGCGTTCGCGTGCGCCCCAAGCGCTACTTCTGTGACCCGTCACTTGCGGCGGCGTTGCTGGGGGCTACCCCTGAGCGGCTGCTTGGCGATATGCAAACGCTGGGGATGCTCTTTGAGAATCTCGTCCTGCGCGACGTGCGCGTGTTCCTTTCCACCTACGGCGGTGTCGACAACAGTGTCCATTATTTCCGAGATGAGAAGGGCCTTGAGGTCGATCTGATCGTTGAGCACGACGGGCGCTGGGGAGCCATCGAGGTCAAGCTGAGTGATGCGAAAGCAGACGATGGAGCGAGAAATCTCAAGGCGCTGGAGAGGAAAGTGCTCTCCAATCCTGCCGCCCAGAATGCCGCGCCGGCGTTTTTGGCGGTCGTGGTTGGAAAGGGGAGCATTGCCTACACACGCGACGACGGCGTGGCGGTGATTCCCATGGCGGCACTTGGGGCGTAGTGGTTTTGCGGGCGTGCCGTGCTTCCTTTACCGAAAATCCATTTGGTAAACCAGATGCTCGCGGATAGAATAAAGTTGACGGCAGCCCAAGGGTGATAGCTGGGCAGCGCCGTTGCTTGGTCAAGAGGTCAGTGCCTTAATGGCAGCGACTTGTTATGCTTCGAATGCTGCTTGAGTGCCTCGGAAAGTTCGATAAGCGCCGTGAAGAGCGAGACCAAAGCAACCAAGAGCTCTACGAGCTCTGATGGGCCCGGGATGACCGCTGATTCAAGTCACCGGGCCTAAATCTTTTTCATGCATTTGAATAGAGCGGGCGACTCTCTTGGGGCCGTCTGCATGGCGTGTGCCTGGCGCGCGTGGCATTGCGCTCCGATTTCATGTCCGCACGAGCGCCTAACCTTACGGCAATGTAGCCGCTTATGTAACAAGCGGCAAGCAACGGAGAAAGGCCCTAACCGTGTCAGCTGAAAAGACGCCGTGTATCTCGGCTATCGATACGACGAACTTTGCGCGCCAGATTGTGCTGGACTTTGAGTTTGCGCCGGTGCCAAAGCAGCGCCAGCGACGTGGGCTGCGTAATGAGATTATCGAGGTCGGCGCCGTCAAGCTCGATTACCACGGCAACGTTATGGGCGAGTTCTCGCAGTTTGTGCAGACGGAATTTACCGAAGGCGTTGCGTTTTCCGTCCGCGAGCTTACGGGGATATCGGCCGTGGACACTGCGATGGCCGATCCGCTCTACATGGTAATCAAAAGGCTCAGCGATTGGATCGGTCGCTACTCCGCACAGGTAGTTTGCTGGAGCGGGGCGGACCGTCGACAGCTTTTGACCGAGTGCCAGGCAAAGCACATCGATCTTTCCGCATTTCCTACGGATTGGGCCGACCTGCAGGCGTTTTACACCTCGATCATGGACGTGGGCAGCCACGGGTGCGTCTCTTTGAGTGACGCGGCGACTAATCGTCAACACCGGCCTTTACACCATCAATCTGGCCGTGATGGGCTTTTCCTCCACCATGTCGCTGGTCAAGACCGACACTGTTTTCTCGCTGGCAAAGGGCTCACTGAGCTTCCTTGGCGGCTGGTATAAGCTGGCCATCGCGCTGGCCCGTCAGGGCGGACAGAAAGATGATCGGCGCGTAGGTGAGATAGCTGAGGTCGCGGCGGATCTCTGCCGTCTTCTCAGCCATGGTGTTCGTGTCCTTGTCCACAAGATCCCACTTATTCACGACGATGATGCTGGCCTTTCCGGCC
>CAJMSO010000017.1 GCA_905216075.1 uncultured bacterium
GCCCGCTGAGCTGGGCCTATGCCGGAATCTCTCCCACAGAAACCACCGAAGAGCCATAAATCTCGAGCGGATCGATCGAACCGTCTTCGACGGTCTCGTCACCAATCGTGACATGCATAGGCACGCGCACGATGCCGTAGCGCTCGCAGAGCTCCGGCGTCACATCCGAACCAGACTCAACCACGATTACGTACTTGCCCATTCTTATCACGACCCATCTCGACATTGACTTTTCAATACATGGCACGCACCGGCGCACTGTTGCACAACGGCGTCCAAGCGCCAAAGAGACGCCGTCCCTTGCGCACAACAAAGGACAGCGTCTCCCTGGAAAACTCCGTGCTTATCTGAGATTCTACACGGTTAATTAAGGAGTGTTACTTACTCCGCAAACGGTCGCTATACGCGATAAACGGTAGTTCGCTGCGGCAACTGCGACACATTCCGCCCAACAAGTCCAATCGTGCTCCATGCACGGTTAATGAGCGAGGCGGTAGAAATCCATCGACGCCACACCCTCGGCGTGCAGCTCCATCGCCGGAACCGCCGGCGAATAGGTACGGCTCGTAAGTGCTGCCTCGCCACCGTTGGCAAAAATCTCGACCATCGTAGTGTCCGAAAGAACGCGCAGGTCGCGAAGCTCGCTGAGCTCGATCAACCTCTGGTCGCGCCCATAGCCTTCGTCACCCATGTCGAGGGTAAGCATCCCGTCCGCATAACGCACATAGACGCCCTTTCGAATCTCGAGCTCGACCATCTTGGCGCCCTCGCAGGAAACCACAACATCAAACAGGCGTCCCGGCTCCTCAACGGTTTCACCGCCTGTCGCGCGAACGCAGTTGCCACGCATTCTCTCAATCTCGTGCGCCGGCCGCTGGCAGAGCTTACCGCCGCGCATGCTCAGCTCTCTCGGCACCGTCAACGCGCACTGCCACCCGCGCGCCACCGTCGGGCTTTCCGCCGTCGCATCGGGGCAACCCGACCATCCGATCATCAAACGCCGACCTGCAGCATCCTCAAAGGACTGCGGGGCATAGAAATCAAAGCCTGCATCGACCATCGGAGGCATGTCCTGCCCGGCGATCTTAAAGCTCGGCGCCTCCCAATCGGCCTCGATGGAAAACCACACGCACTGGTGCGGATTGCGGTAACGCCAACCATCGGCGGGCACGCCCTGCGGACAGCAGACGAGAATAAGCTCGCCATCAAGCTCAAATAGATCGGGGCACTCCCACATAAAGCCAAACTTCTCGCCCAGCTCAATGCGCGTCGCATAGCTCCAGTCCTCTAGATTCCGCGAGGTATAGACAAGCACGCAGCCACGGTCGTCTTTCGTACGAGCGCCCAGAACCATGTAGTAGATACCGTCGTGTTCAAGGATCTTGGGGTCGCGCACGTGCGTACCGATATCCTCGGGGTAATCGACCGGCCCAACAGCTATGCGCTTCTCGCCCAATTCGTCGGGATTCTCGGCAACCATATGAATCTGGTTTTGCTCACGGCCCGTCAACACGTAGTCGTAATCATCACGGTCAAAATGCTTAACGTTGCCGGTATAGAAGTAGTGAATCTTGCCATCACGTACAAAGGCAGAACCAGAATACGCTCCACTCGAATCCAAATCGGAATCGGGGAACAACACGGGGCCGTGATTCTCGTACGTCACAAAATCCTTTGTCGTCAGATGGTTCCAAAGCACTGGACCGCCATGCGCAGCATCGAACGGATCGTATTGATGATAGATGTGATACGTATCACCAATCTGAACCAAACCGTTGGGGTCGTTGAGCCAGCCAAGCTCAGGCTCCACATGGAACAAAAGCCTATCGGGGTCGGACGCGATGCGAGCCGCCGTCTCATCCTGTCCAGCTCGCCACTGCTCATAGTCCGCACGCATCACCTTGTTTTTTTGATTAAACATCGCCATTGACCTTCTCGTCTATGGGAAAGGACGCTCGACTCACACGAGCCGAACGCCCTTCCTCAAATGGACTTATCCTCAGATTACGCTGAACGGCTCAACTAGAAGCTGACATCGAAGCCAGCGCCAGCGCCCTCTTCATCGGTGGTCGGCACGCCCTTTGCCTTGTTGTAGGCAAAGATCAAGACGATCGGCACGATAAAGGCGATGAGATTGCCAGCCACATACCACACGAGCGTCTCGGGCGTGACGATGAGCAAGCCAAGCACGCCGGTCAGACCCTGACCGATGGCGCGCACCTCAAAGAGCTTCACGAAGGCACCGCCGCAGCCTGCACCGATGCAAGCGCAGATGAACGGGATGATCGAGTAGCGCATGTTTGCAGCGAAGATAGCGGGCTCGGAGATTCCGACCAGCGTCGGGATAAAGGACGACATGCAGATGTTGCGCTCTTTGGAATGCTTCTTATGAATGAGGTACATGCCGATGGCGCCGCCGCCCTGGGCGATAATGGAAACCGACCAGATGGCCTGGATGTAGTTGAAGCCAGTCGTGGCGACGAGGTTTGCCTCGATACCCTGGATGAACTGATGCGTACCGGTAACGACAAGCGGCTGCAGGAACGCGGCGAAGACAAAGGCACCAAAGACGCCCATCCTGTTGTACAGGATATCGATTACGCCGCCGAGGACGTCGCCGATCAGGTTGCCGAGCGGGCCGAACACGGTGAACAGGGCGACGTTAGCAAGAATCAGGGTAACGGTCGGGACAAAGACAAACGAGACGACCTCGGGGATGTACTTCTGGGCAATCTTTTCGACCTTGGCCATAAACCAGGCAGTCAGGATTGCAGGGAACACGCCGCCCTGGAAAGCAACCATGGGAATGGAGAGCGGACCAAAGTTCCAGTACTCAGCACCCGTCGGGTCCATAACGAACGTGTTACGGTTCATAAGACTCGGGTGAACCATGACGATACCGACGAGGATGCCCAGAATCGGGTTACCGCCAAAACGCTTCACAGCGCTGTACATAACCAGGACAGGCAGGTAGTCGAACGTGGTGGCGATAATGGCAAAGAAGCTTGCGAGGTTCTTGAGGAACTCGCTGTGGTCGGCAAGGCTGCCCTCCATGCCAAAGAGGCCGTTGGCAACGATCAGCGACTTAAGGCCGATGATGATAGCAGCGCCGACGAAAGCGGGAATGATGGGGATAAAGATATCCGAGAATACCTTGAGGACCGAGAAGAACTTGCCCTTCTTGTCCGCCTCGGCGCCCTTGACCTCGGAAGCGCTGATCTCCTTAACGCCCGTCAGAGCCATAAACTCATCGTAGACCTTGTTGACGGTACCGGTACCGAAGATGATCATGAGCTGGCCGCTGTTGTACAGCACGCCCTTGACGCCATCGATGTTCTCGAGCTCGGCCTTGTTGTACTTGCTCGTATCCTTGAGCACCAGACGCAGACGCGTAACGCAATGCGTGGCGCCCTCGATGTTCTCCAGACCGCCGACGTTATCGACGACTTGCTGAGACACTACTTTGTAGTCCATGTTCCTCTCCATTCCCTTACGAAATCATAAAACGTTTTGATGCCATTACAGAGACGCGATCGTTGCATTTGCGCACTTGAGCGTACCGTCGGTGACCGTCAGTGCCACACCCTGGCCCTGCTTATTGCAGAAGCGCGCGTTAAGCGCAACATCATCGACAAAGATGGTCGCGATATCGTCGTCAACGACCAGGCGCACATGATGAGTGCCCTCGCCCTTAAAGAACAACGGACGCTCGAGGCCCATGTTGTTGACCTGGAACCACGGATACTGGGGGGCCGCCGTAAACTCGAGCTTACCCTCACGCAGGTTGGCGCGGAACTCATAGGCAAGACCGGTCTCGGCGTCCTCGGCGAACTTGACCGAGAAGCCGGCAGCGTTACCGCCGAGCTCAATGTCGGCATCGAGCAAGTAGGTGGAGCCGGCATCTGCGGCGAGCACCTGCTCGACCTTGCCCGACTCGCAGGAAAGCTCAAAGGTCTCGACTGCCTTAGCCTCGCCAAAGGCGCCAAGCATGCTGTCGGGGAGCTTGGTGCCGAGCGTTCCGTCGGCACGCTGAACGATCTCGAGGGGCATAAAGGTGCCACCCCATAGGTAAGAGCTGGGGTCGCCGCCCTCGTCACGCGTAGGAACCCAACCAAAGAGAACGCGACGCTCGCCATCGAATGCGGTGCGAGCGGCGTAGTACGCGCGGCCGTCGAAGGAGTCGTCAGCGGGGGTAATCCAAGGACCGTTGATGGACTTGGACATGCGGTAACGGGTCTTGTTGCCGTCGCTGTACTCGGAAAAGACGAGGTACCACCAGTCGCCCATCTTAAAGAGATCAGGCATCTCAAACATGGTGTACAGGCCCGGATTCCACCAGTCGCCCTGGAACTCCCAGGTATCCAGGTCCTTGGAGGTGAACTTGACCAGACGACCGGTCATCAGACGCTTGTCCTCGCCCACACGCGTGCCGAGGATGAGCATGTACTCTTCGTTCTCCTCATCCCAAAGCACAAAGGGATCGCGCCAGTTGCGGTCATCGTAACCCTCCTGGGGCGGAAGCAGCGTCTCGGCGATGTTCTTCTCCCACTTGACGGCGTCGTCACTCGTTGCGTGAAGAAGAACCTGCTTCATCAAGCGTGCCTTGACCTTATCGCGATTGCAACCAGTGTAGAGCGCATGGTACTTGTCGCCCACCTTAAACACCGTGCCGGCATAAACATACTGGTCGACTTCCTCGTCGCCGCCACGCTCAAGGCTCTCGCCAAAGTCTTTGTAATTGACGAAGTCCTTGGTTGTCGCGAGTGCCCAGCCGAACGGCTCTCCGAAAGGTCCGGGGTTTCGCGTGTCACGCTGATGATAGAGATAGAACGTGCCGTCCTCGCCGTACGGCATGATGTCGCCTACCCAAATTCCCTCAGGCTGGTAATACACCTTGTGCATCCGAGACTTCCTTTCTCACGAGATACTAACTCGGTACAACTGCAAGATATGTCAATCGTTTTCATATGTCAAACGTTTTCACACCAATACGTCTTTTCGCAGTTCCAGTCGTCGGCAAACGGTTGACATATGCCGGCGAACGGTCATCAGAGGTGTTTGAGGAATTCTTTTGGCACGGGATGAACTACGCGGTTTTACCCTCAATGAGTTCAACGGGGAGCTTGATATTCGATTCGGGCTTTTCGCCGTTAATAAGAGCAATGATGGATTGCGCCGCGAGCTCTCCGATGCGATCGATATCTTGGCGTACGGTTGTTAAGTCAGGCATAAACGTCATAGTGCGGCGGGCACCATCCGCGCCCACGACCTTAATATCGCCCGGAGCGCTCAAGCCGCGCTGCTTCATCACGTTAAGACAGATAGCCGCCATCGTGTCGTCTCCCGCAAAGATGCCGTCAATATCGGGGTTCTCATCGAGGATCTTCGCAACGACCGCGCTCTTTTCGTCGTCGGGCTTAACGAACTCAACCTCACGGACAAGCGCGGGCAAACCGGCCTGCTCAACAACATCGAGGTAGGCATCGGTACGCTTATTGGCAGGCATGCGCATGCGGCTATTGCTGCGCAGGCACAGGATGCGCGAACACCCGTCATCGATCAGGCGACGCGTGGCAAGTTCGCCGATACTATAGCTGTCGCTCGCAATCTGAACAGAGGCCTCGCCAAGGTCGCAGTCGATACCAACCAGACTCAAACCCATCTCGGCATACGCCTCGGCACCGATATTAAGCGAGTTGACGATGACGCCATCAACCATATTGCGTCGAAGCATGTCGATATAAGAGCGCTCAAGCTCGGGTCGATTGGCGCTATTGCACAGCAGCATCTTAAAACCGTTTTCGGCCAGGGTATGCTCAATGACTTGAACCACTTGGGCATGAAACGGACTGCTGACATAGGGGACGATCATACCGATAAGATTCAGGCGACCGTTGAGCATGGCACGGGCGATATCGTTGGGCGTATAGTTGATGCGCTTCATCGCGGCATGGACCTTATCGCGGGTCTCTTGGCTAATATAGCCGCGATTATTAAGCACGCGAGATACCGTAGTAGGCGAAACCCCCGCCACCGCCGCAACTTCCTTGATGCCAGGCTTAGCCGTATCCTTAGAACGAGCACTCTCGCGAGCCATAGCACCCTCCCCCATCAACATGTCATACGTTTACATACGAACAAAGCATACCCCAACAAGAGCGGGAAGACGGTAACAGTACAAGTAAGTAAACGACTCATCCAAATAATTAGGAGAGTTCCGCCTAAAGGGTGACTCCAAAGGACCCCACATGGCCGGTTTTGGGTTATTTCCCAAAACATCCCGCAGGACGCAAAGAGGCTCCGCCGCGCAACGCGCGCAGCGGAGCCTCTTTGCATGTCCGAGGACGTTTTGGGAAATAACCCAAAACCGGCCCCAGTAATCCTACAGGAGTTGAACCCTTTAGAACTTGTCGTGGAAGGTACGCGAAATGACCTCGTCCTGCTGCTCCTTGGTGAGCGTGTGGAAGTTCACGGCATAGCCGGAAACGCGGATGGTCAGCTGCGGGTACTTCTCGGGGTGAGCCTGAGCGTCGAGCAACGTCTCACGGTTGAAGACGTTGATGTTCAGGTGGTGGCCACCCTTCTCGGCGTAAGCGTCGAGCATGTGGACCAGGTTATCGGCCTGGGTCTCGGAAACTTCAGAAACCTTCATAATGTGTCTCCTTCGATTAATAGGCGCCGGCCGAAACCGGCGCGCTAATCAGTAATCGTTATTGTTAGTATAGCACTAACAATAGTTACTCGCCCAGTTGATCAAGGTCGATATCGCCAAAGAACACCTGGTCCTCCTTGCCGAGCGCACTCGGGATGATGGAGAAGGTGTTGGAGATGCCGTCCTGAGCATCGCGGAACGGGAGCTTGGAAACCGAAGACAGCGAAGCGATGGCGCCGTGGCTATCGCGCTTGTGCATGGGGTTAGCGCCCGGGGCGAACGGCTGGCCAGCCTTGCGGCCGTCGGGCGTGGAGCCGGTCTTCTTACCGTACACGACGTTGGAGGTAATGGTCAGAACCGAGGTCGTGGGTACGGAGTTGCGGTAGGTGTCGTTCATGCGGATGTACTCCATGAACTGGTGCACAACGTCGTGAGCGATCTGGTCGACGCGGTCGTCGTCGTTACCGTACTTGGGGAACTCGCCCTCGGTCTCGAAGTCGACGATGATGCCATTCTCGTCGCGGACGGGGTGGACCTTGGCGTACTTGATGGCGGACAGGGAGTCAGCCACGACGGAAAGGCCAGCGATGCCCGTAGCGAACCAGCGGTGCACGTGCTTGTCGTGCAGAGCCATCTGGATGCGCTCGTAGCAATACTTGTCGTGCATGTAGTGAATGATGTTCAGCGAGTTGACGTACACGCCAGCGAGCCACTTCATCATGTCGTTGTACTTGGCCACAACGTCGTCGTAATCGAGCGTATCGCCCTCGACGGCGCGATACTTGGGGCCGACCTGCTTCTTGGAGACCTCGTCAACACCGCCGTTGAGTGCATAGAGCAGGCACTTGGCCAGGTTGGCACGGGCGCCGAAGAACTGCATCTCCTTGCCGATGCGCATGGAAGACACGCAGCAGGCAATACCGTAGTCGTCGCCATGATAGACGCGCATGAGGTCGTCGTTCTCGTACTGGATCGAGGAGCTGGCGACAGAAGTCTTGGCGCAGAACTTCTTGAAGTTCTCGGGCAGACGGGTCGACCACAGGACGGTCATGTTGGGCTCGGGGCTGGTGCCCATGTTCTCGAGCGTGTGCAGGTAGCGGTAGCTCATCTTGGTAACGAGCGTACGGCCGTCAACACCCATGCCGCCGATGGACTCGGTGACCCACTGCGGATCGCCGGTGAACAGGGCCTGGTACTCGGGGGTACGGGCAAACTTGACCATGCGGAGCTTCATGATGAAGTGATCCACGAACTCCTGGATCTGCTCCTCGGTGAAGGTACCGTTGGCAAGGTCGCGCTCAGCGTAGATGTCGATGAACGTGGAGGTACGGCCGATGGACATAGCGGCGCCGTTCTGCTCCTTAACGGCAGCGAGGTAGGCGAAGTACATCCACTGGATGGCCTCCTGCGTGTTGGTAGCAGGGTTGGAAATATCGAAACCATAGGTCTCGGCCATCATCTTGAGCTCGCCGAGGGCGCGGATCTGCTCCTGCAGCTCCTCGCGATCGCGGATGTTGTCGGCGGTCATGACCGTCGGGGTGGAAGCCTTCTGGGCCTCCTTGTCCTTGATCAGGTAGTCGACGCCGTACAGGGCAACACGACGGTAGTCGCCGATGATGCGGCCGCGGCCATAGCCATCGGGCAGACCGGTGATGATGTGAGCCGAGCGGCAAGCACGCATCTCGGGGGTGTAGACATCGAAGACGCCAGCGTTGTGGGTCTTGCGCTCGAAGGTGTAGCGCTCGACAACGTTCTCGTCGACCTTATAGCCGTGCTGGCTGGCAGCCTGGCAAGCGATGCGGATACCGCCGTTGACGTGCAGAGCGCGCTTGAGCGGCTTGTCGGTCTGGAGGCCGACGATGGTCTCCTTCTCGCGGTGGGCGTTATCGATGTAGCCAGCGGGGTGGCTCACGATACCCGTGACGGTCTTGGTGTCCATATCGAGGACACCGCCCTGCTCGCGCTCCTTAAGCAGCAGGTCGAGAACCTCGCCCCACAGCTCCTTGGTACGCTCGGTCGGGCCGGCGAGGAACGACTCGTCGCCCTCGTAGGGGGTGTAGTTCTTCTGGATGAAGTCTCGGACGTCAACCTCTCCCGTCCAAATGCCTTCCTTGAAGCCTTCCCATGCCTCCTGCATTGTGTAACCACGCTCCTAGTTACGTGTAATGCGGCGCTCTCTCACACCGCTGCTTATTGAATTCTTGAATTTTCGGCTTGCACTACCGGCTTCTTCCGTTCTTCACCACACGTTGGTGCAGGGAAAAACGTTTGTCCACCTTGGAACTGCAACCCAAAACCCAAGATTTCACCCGTTTGAGAAGGATAACATAGAGACCCTCTCTATCTGGGCTGTTATATGTTTCTTTTTTTATATCATAAGGGCGTTTTTTACAAACCCGCAGGAAATGCGAGCGTGAACAACTACCGTTCACCGATTTGTTTAGTTTTTTTCCTTGCCTTTGTACGACGTTCACTCTAGCTGTTATGCCAGCTTTAGCAGGGTAAAGTGCCTCTGAGTGGGCTTTAGGACGTGCTCAGAGATCTACCCCTAACTTTGCTGATACCGACGGTGTACGGAGGTCGCCTAAAGGTTGTTTTCTAGGCATTTCCCAAAATCTACCGTATAGGGTGCGCGTGCGGGGGTATCATCTTTCACCGAAAATAGTTTCTAGTGTTAGGGGTTTTCGGTGGAAGATACCGATTTCCGTGAACTTGGGCGTCAGCTCCTTACCGAGTTTGGCGGCATTCACCAGCGCGTTTCGCGCTTTGTGGACAAAGCTCTCAGCGGCGAGATGGCTGTCATGCGCGCCCTTATGCTCGCTGGCGGTTCGCTCACGCCGAGCGAACTCGCTGATCGCGCCTGGGTCTCGAACGCCCGCATTGCCAATATCCTACGCGCTCTCGAAGCCAAGGGCTGGGTTGAGCGTGAGCACTCAAAGACCGACCGTCGTCGCGTACACGTCATAGTGACCGACAAGGGATTCCAGGATCTCGAAATTAAACGTCGGGAATTCGAGGAGCGCACCGCGGCCTTCCTCGAGCAGCTCGGCGAAACAGATACCCAAGAGATGGTGCGCCTTCTTAGACGTGCCAACGAAATTATCGACCGCAATCAAGAAAGGAGAGATGCCGAGTGAGGATTCTCAAGCTCTTTAAAAAGCATATCCTGGCACTGTTCACAGCTATCGTACTCATCGTAATCAGCTGCAACGCCGACCTGGCGCTGCCTACCTATATGAGCGATATCGTCGACGTGGGCGTGCAGCAAGGCGGCATCGCCTCGCCCGTGCCCGACACCATTCGCGCCGAATCGCTCGACGACCTCGAACTCTTCATGAGCGCCAAGGACGCCAAGGCTGCGGAGGCCGTGTTTAGCAAGGCGGACAATAACGGTATTCGAACGTACAAGGGCACCGAGGAAGAGCGTGCCGATGGAGGCAAGATTGCCGACATTATGAGTCTGCCCGAGACTGTCGTCCTTTCGCTCAACCAGGGCATTGACGCCAACTCCATGGGCGACATGATGGGCTCGTCCAGCGAGAAAGGCGACAGCACCGCCCAGGCCATGCCCACCCCCGAGCAGATGGCAGCGATGACGCCCGAGCAGCTCGCCGAGATGCAGAGGAAGGCCGCTGCGGCGCAGAACATGCAAAAGCAGATTGATGCCGACGGCGGTAAGATCACCATGAAGGGCCTGCGTCTAGGCGTTGAAGGCGGCCTAATCGACCAGGGCAAGCTCGTCGATGGCGCCAACGATATGGCGGACAAAATGGGCTCCATGTCGGGCTCCATCGTCACTCAGCGCGCCGTGAGCTATGTGCAGGATGAGTACAAGGCGCAGGGCATCGACCCCGCCGACGTGCAGAACGCCTACCTGGGCCGCATGGCGACCACGATGTTTGGGCTGTGCCTCGTGTCGCTCGTCGCCACCATCCTGACCGGTGCCGTGGCTTCGCGCACCGCCTGCTCCATCGCCCGCGACCTGCGCCGCGAGACCTTCAACAAGGTTATGCACTTCTCGCCGGCCGAGGTGGGCAAGTTTAGCCAGGCCTCGCTCATCACCCGCTGCACCAACGACATTCAGCAGATCCAGATGGCCGCAACCCTGTTTATCCGCATGTGTCTGATGGCCCCCGTCATGGGCGTCGTCGCCGTCATGCGCGTCCTGGCCAACCATACCGGCCTGGAGTGGACCATCGCCGTTGCCATCATCGCGGTTTCGGCCGTCGTCGGCGTGCTCATGGGCCTCACCATGCCCAAGTTCAAAAAGATGCAGAGCTTCGTGGACCGCGTGAACCTTACTGCCCGCGAGCTGCTCGACGGCCTCATGCCCATCCGCTCGTTCAACCGCGAAGAGCACGAGCTCGAGCGCTTTGACAAGGCTTCGCTCGACCTGATGACCACGCAGCTCTACACCAACCGCGCCATGAGCTTTATGATGCCGCTCATGATGCTCGTCATGAACTGCATCACCGTGCTTATCGTCTGGTTTGGCGCGCAGGGCGTGTCCGACGGCGTGATGCAGGTCGGCAACATGATGGCGTTTATCTCCTACACCATGCAGATCGTCATGGCGTTTATGATCCTCACCATGGTTTCGGTCATCCTGCCCCGCGCCGAGGTCGCAGCCGAGCGCGTGGAAGAGGTCATCACCTGCCCCACGAGCATCAACGACCCCGCCTCGCCCAAACTGCCCGCTGCCAGCGCGCCGCGCGGCGAGCTCACCTTCCGTGACGTGAGCTTCCAGTATCCCGATGCCCGCGCCGATGTCATCAGCGGCGTGAACTTCACCACGCATGCCGGTCAGATGCTCGGCATCATTGGCTCCACGGGCTCGGGCAAATCTACGCTCGTGCAGCTGATCCCGCGCTTATACGACGTCACGGGCGGCAGCATTTCGCTCGACGGCATCGACGTGCGCGACATGACCCTTTCCGAGCTGCGCCGCCGCATCGGTTATATTCCGCAGCAGGGTCGCCTGTTCTCGGGTACCGTCGAGAGCAACCTCAAGTTTGCCGGCGACATGGTGAGCGACGAGGACATGCACGAGGCAGCGCGAATCGCACAGGCTGAGGACTTTATCGCCGAGCGCGAGGGCGGTTACGACTCCCCCATCAGCCAGGGCGGCTCCAATGTTTCGGGCGGTCAGCGTCAGCGCCTGGCCATCGCCCGCGCGTTGGCCAAAAAGCCCGAGGTCGTGGTGTTCGATGACTCGTTTAGCGCCCTCGACTACAAGACCGACGCGCGTCTGCGCGAAGAGCTGGCCAAAAACGTTACCGACGCCGCACTCGTGGTCGTGGCCCAGCGCATCGCGACCATCATGCACGCCGATCAAATCATCGTGCTCGACGACGGCCACGTAGTGGGCACCGGCACGCACGAGGAGCTGCTGCGCAGCTGCCCGGCGGACCTGGAGATCGCACAGTCGCAGCTTTCCGCCGAGGAGCTGGGGCTTACCCAAGAAGAAATTGCAGCCGTCATGGAAGGAGGCGAGCGCTGATGGCAGACGAGACCAAGACTCAGATTCCCAAGCCCACCCGTCAGCGTGGTCCCATGGGCCGCATGCGTCGCGGCGAAAAGGCCAAGGACTTTAAGGGCACCATGAGGCAGCTGCTCGGCTATATCGGCCAGCACAAGATTGCCGTGTTTGCCGCCGTCGCCTTTGCCGTGTGCTCGGTCATCTTTAACATTGTGGGACCCAAGGTGCTCGGCCAGGTTACGACCAAGCTGTTCGAAGGCCTGGTCGCCAAGGTCAACGGCACCGGCGACGTTGACTTTGACTGGATCGCCAAGACGCTCGGCTTTTTGCTCTGCCTGTATCTGGCAAGCTCTGCCTGCAGCCTGATCCAGGGCTGGCTCATGACCGGCGTCACGCAAAAGATTTGTTATCGCATGCGCAAGGAGATCGCCGCCAAGATCGCCGTCGTGCCAATGAGCTACTTTAACGGACACAGCAAGGGCGACGTGCTCAGCCGCATCACCAACGACGTCGATACGCTGGGTCAGTCGCTCAACCAGAGCGTGACGCAGCTCATTACGTCCGTCACGCAGATTATCGGCGTGCTCGTCATGATGCTGTCGATCAGCCTGCCGCTCACCGGCGTCACCGTGCTCACGCTGCCGGCCGCCGCGATTATCCTGACCGTGATGATTCACTTCTCGCAGCCGTACTTCCGCGAGCAACAGCAAGTCCTTGGCACCGTCAACGGCATTATCGAGGAGGACTTTGCCGGCCAGAACGTCATCCAGGTGTTCGACCGCGCCGAGGCCTCGATCGAGGAGTTCGACCGTCAAAACGACCGTCTCTTTATTAGCGGCTGGCGCTCGCAGTTCCTGTCGGGCCTGATGATGCCGCTTATGAGCCTGGTGGGCAACATGGGCTACGTGGGCGTCGTCGTGGTGGGCGCGCAGCTCGCGCTGACCGGCAATGCCACGCCCGGCGACATCCAGAGCTTTATCCAGTACGTTCGCAACTTTACCCAACCCGTGCAGCAGCTGGGCAACGTGAGCAACACGATGCAGTCGATGGCCGCTGCCACCGAGCGCGTCTTTGAGTTCCTGGCCGCGCCCGAGGAAGAGCAAAAGGCCGACGCGCAGATTCCCGAGAAGCGCCCCGGCCACGTGGAGTTTGACCGTGTCAAGTTTGGCTACACGCCCGACAAGACCATCATCCACGACTTTAGCTGCGAGGCGCAGCCCGGCCAGACCATCGCCATCGTCGGCCCCACCGGCGCCGGCAAGACCACGCTCATTAAGCTGCTGCAGCGCTTTTACGACGTGGACGGCGGTTCGCTGCGCGTCGAGGGCGTCGACGTGCGCGACTGGGACCGCGCGGCGCTGCGCGGCGAGTTTGCCATGGTGCTGCAGGACACCTGGCTGTTTAACGGCACCATCAGCGAGAACATCCGCTACGGACGCCCCGATGCAAGCGATGCCGAGGTCGAGGCCGCTGCGCGCGCCGCACGCTGCGACCACTTTATTCATACGCTCGCCGGTGGCTACGACTTTATGATCAACGAGGAGGGCACCAACCTGTCGCAGGGTCAGCGCCAGCTCGTGACCATCGCCCGTGCCATTTTGGCCGACCGCCCGGCACTGATTCTGGACGAGGCGACTTCCAACGTCGATACCCGTACCGAGGAACTCATTCAGCGCGCCATGGATGCACTGATGCAGGGCCGCACCAGCTTTGTCATCGCACACCGCCTGTCCACGATCCGCAATGCCGACGTGATCTTGGTGATTCGCGACGGCGACATCGTCGAGAAGGGTACACACGACGAGCTGCTCGCCCAGGGCGGCTTCTACGCCGACCTGTACAACTCGCAGTTCGACGAAGCGGCGTAAAAACCGGCGGCAAACAACCGCAATGCCAAGAAAACGGGGGCGCAGGACAACCTGCACCCCCGTTTTGTGTCCTTCGAGCCTCGAAACGCCTTCCCTGAGACCTCACTGACGGCGCTTTCCAGACCCCGTGGGCAAAAAAGGGCAAATATGAGTACTGTTACCTTTTTAGTAACAGCCAAAACCGCCTCAAATGCCGCTCCCACGGCTTACACGCGTCCCTAAATTGATCAAACAACACCATAGCGGACTTATATGTGTTTGCGTTAATGAACATATTTTGCTGTTATGTCTATTATTTTGCGAAGGCAATATGATACTAAGATAGCAACCGTACTCATATTTGGCATTTTTTGCCCACAGGGTATTTCCTAGGGAACCGACAACAGCCTTAGGGTCCCGCGCGGCGCCGCTCCCTCCCGGCATCCGCCGACGTTTGCCCAGATAAAACCGACCAAAATAAACCTGTCCCTTTTTGGTCGGTTTCGGGGTGACAAGGGCTTGCACTTTAGCGTGCGACAGCGGATAATGCCGAACACTCGACAATACGCTTATTGCTCTTTCTATAGATTGAGGAGGCCCCTATGGCCATGGAATTCAAACGCAGGCTGCCGATCCCCATGGAGATCCGCGA
>CAJMSO010000018.1 GCA_905216075.1 uncultured bacterium
CAGCCATAAGGAGCCTCTGTCGGGCATCCGAATCCATCGAGCGCACGGGCGCTTTTTGGTGCCGCGACATGGCCCGGCCGGCGACGAGGTATTTGGTGTCTCGCTGGTCCTCGGCTTCGCCTGCGGGATCGCTCGACTACCAAATACCTCGTCGCCGGCCGGGCCCCGTCGTCCAAAAATCACCCGTAAAGTCGCGTTTATCGGATAACTTAATCCCTTGCTTTGTGTTGCTCGCTGGCTTTGCCAAAACAGCGGCGGATACATGCCTTGGGCACTGGTAGCCTTCGTGCTTACTTCGCCTTAACATCTGTAACGAGTTGCTTACGCATCCCCAGGGTTCGCCGTACTATCATGAATCAGATTGAATAGAGATGATGATAGGGAGCGCCTTTTTATGATTGAGCTGCTCGGGCGTTTTGGTGGTAAATTTCGCCGGTATATGGTGATTGGCCCTGCGTGCAAGTTGATCGAAGTGATCTTTGACCTGCTGACGCCGCTGGTGATTGCCCAGATGATTGATAAAGGTATCGGTGCGCACGACGTGAGTGCCGTCGTCCACTACGGCATGGTGCTCGCCGCCATGGCCGTGATTGGCATCTCGTTTACGCTCGTCTGCCAAAAGATGGCGGCGCTCACCTCGCAGGGCATGGGCACTGACATTCGCGGCGCACTCTACCGGCACATCAACAAGCTGAGCTATGCTGAGCTCGATCGCTTTGGCACGCCGTCGCTCATCACGCGCATTACCAACGACGTCAACCAGGTGCAGCTCGCCGTGGCGCTGGGCGTGCGTATGCTCATCCGCTGGCCTTTCCTGGCGGTGGGCTCCATGGTCGCGGCCCTTGCCATCGACCTTAAGCTCGGCATCATCTTTTTGATTTGCACGCCCGCTATCGGCCTGGTGTTTTGGTTTGTCATGGCGCGCTGCATCCCGTACTACAAGCAGCTGCAGGCAAAGCTCGATCGCATCGCGCTTATTTGCCGCGAAGGACTTTCGGGCGCTCGCGTGGTCCGGGCGTTTGTGCGCGAAGACCACGAGCGCGAGCGCTTTGCCCAAGCCGCCGATGACCAGGCCAATACCGCCATCGCGGTGGGCAAGCTCTCGTCAATCCTTAATCCCGTCACGTTTTTGGTGATGAACCTGGGCGTGTGCGCCATCCTGTGGGTGGGCGGCATCCAGGTCAACGTGGGCGAGCTCACGCAGGGCCAGGTCATGGCGTTCGTCAACTACATGACGCAGACCCTGACCTCCATCGTGTATGTCGCCAACCTGGTCGTGGTCTTTACCAAGGCGAGCGCCAGTGCGTCGCGTCTCAACGAGGTACTCAATTGCGTGCCGAGCATTACCGACGAGGGCAACCAGACGGTTGCGCTGCCCGATCCGAGCGCGATGGGCAACGCTGCTCCGGTCCCCGCGCTGAGCCTGAGCCATGCGAGCTTCTCCTTTGGCGCGGGCGCCGCCAACGCCGTCAATGACGTGACCCTGGAGCTGCCGCTGGGCAAAACGCTCGGCATTATCGGCGGCACGGGCAGCGGTAAGTCGACGCTCGTCTCGCTCATTCCGCGCCTGTACGACGCGGGCGTCGGCAGCGTAAGCGTAATGGGTACCGACGTGCGCACTTGGCCGCTCGACCAGCTGCGCCATGTGGTCGCGACCGTCCCGCAGCGCGCGTCGCTCGTGAGCGGTACGATCCGCAGCAACCTAACCTGGCGCGACGAGTCGGCAACCGATGAGGAACTGTGGGCGGCGCTCGATATAGCGCAGGCCAGCGAGTTCGTGCGCAACAAGCCGCAGGGGCTCGACGCCCCGGTCGAGGCGGGCGGCAAGAATTTCAGCGGCGGTCAGCGCCAGCGCCTGACCATTGCGCGTGCTCTGGTGGGCTCGCCGCAGATTCTGATCATGGACGATTCCGCCTCGGCGCTCGACTTTAAGACCGACGCGGCGCTTCGCCACGCCATCCGCGAGCGCAGCGTACGCGGTGCCGCCGCGGGCGGGCTCCCGCTGACCACGGTGATCGTGAGCCAGCGCGTCTCGACCGTTCGCGATGCCGACATGATCTGCGTGCTCGACCACGGCTCGGTTGCGGGCCTGGGCACGCATGACGAGCTGTATGCAAGCTGCCAGCTCTATCGCGAGATTTGCCAGTCGCAGCTGCGCCGCGAGGAGCTCGAGGGCCAGCAGGGGAGTGCGGTGCCCGCGCTCGCTCCAAGCTCCGTGCCCGCCCTAGGCGCCCCGACCGCCCCGGCATCCGTCTGCGCAAAGGAGGGCTGCTAAATGAATCCGTATACTTCTTCCGGTTCGGTCGCCACGATGACGGCCAACGTGTCCGGCAACGATAACCTCAACGACTTGGGTGACGGCCCACGTCAGCCCGGCGACCCCGAGCGCTACCCCGTGGGCGCGGTGACTCGCCGCCTGCTGGGCTACGTCCGTCCGCATCGCATTTCATTTACGGCATCGTTTGTGAGCGCCGCCATCTCGGTGATCTTGCAGCTCTATACGCCCATCCTCATCGGCGAGGGCATCGACCTCATCGTTGCCGCCGGGCAGGTGGACTTCGGGTCGCTGCTGCCGCTCGTTACCAAGCTCGCGATTGTCGTGGTGGGCGCGGCGGCCTTCCAGTGGCTGCAGGGCTACTGCGTCAACCGTCTGTCCTACGAGACGGTGCGCGACATGCGCGTGGAGGCGAGCGACAAGCTCAGCCGCATGCCGCTCAGCTTTATCGACAGCCATGCCCACGGCGACCTCATGAGCCGCGTGGTCAATGACGTCGATCAGGTGGGTGACGGCCTGCTGCAGGGCTTTACGCAGCTCTTTACCGGCGTCATCACCATCGTGGGCACGCTCGCGTTTATGCTCTCCATCAACCTGACCATGACGCTCGTGGTGGTGCTCGTCACGCCGCTTTCCATCTTTGCGGCCGGTGCTATCGCCAAGCTTTCCAATAAGAGCTTCACTGCTCAACAGCGCATCCAGGGCCAACTCGGCGGTCATATCGAGGAGTATGTGGGTGAGCAAAAGCTCGTGGACGCCTTCGCCTACGGCCCGCACGCTCAACAGCGCTTCGATGTTCTCAACGCCGAGCTCTATACGGCGGGCGAGCGCGCGCAGTTTATGGGTTCGCTTTCTAACCCCGGTACGCGCTTCATCAATAACATCATCTACGCCGTGGTCGCCGTGATTGGCTGCGCGGGCGTGATCACGGGCGTACCTGCGGCGCTCACGGTGGGCGGCGTGCAAATCTTTCTGTCCTATGCTAACCAGTACACCAAGCCATTCAACGAGGTCACCAACGTCATTACGCAAATCCAGACGGCGTATGCCTCGGCGCGCCGCATGTTCGCGTTGCTCGATGCGCGCGAGCAGGAGCCCGACGCTGTGGATGCCATTGAGCTCGCCGCCCCGAAGGGCGAGGTTTCGTTTGAGCATGTGGACTTTAGCTATGTGCCCGACCGCAAGCTGCTGCAGGATATCTGCATCGAGGCCAAGCCCGGCATGCGTTTTGCCCTGGTCGGCCCCACGGGCTGCGGAAAGACAACGCTCATCAATTTGCTGCTGCGGTTTTACGATATCGATGCCGGACGCATCATGGTCGATGGCCGGTCTTCGCGTGACTACACGCGCGCAAGCCTGCGCCGCGCCTTTGGCATGGTGCTGCAGGACACCTGGCTGTTCGAGGGCACGGTGGCGGACAACATTGCTTACGGTTGCCCGGGAGCCACGCGCGAGCAGGTTATCGAAGCTGCCAAGCGTGCTCATGCGCATAAGTTTATCGTGCAGCTGCCAGGCGGCTACGATACGGTGATCGGCGAGGACGGCGGCACGTTTAGCCAGGGTCAAAAACAGCTGCTGTGCATCGCGCGCGTCATGCTCACCGATCCGGCGATTCTGCTGCTGGACGAGGCAACGTCGAGCATCGATACGCGTACCGAGCTGCAGGTGCAGGCGGCGTTCGACGAGCTCATGGCTGGACGCACGAGCTTTGTCGTGGCACACCGCCTGTCGACGATTCGCAACGCCGATTGCATCTTGGTAATGCGCGATGGCGAGATTATCGAGCGCGGCACGCACGATGAACTGCTCGCGGCGGGCGGCTTTTACGCCGAGCTCTACCGCAGCCAGTTCGCCCAGTAAGCAAGGCGTGGGGCAAATGAATCAGGTTCGTTCGTCCCGCGTCTTAAGTATTTGGGGGCTTGCGCTGCGGACGTTTTGCCTCCATCGGTGTCGCCCATGTCGCCAATCGGCAGAAGGTGGTTTACATCTGTCACGTTAGTACTAAGATATTCATCTAATAAATTGCATTAGTGGCTTTAGTTTTGGGGGAAACGAGCAACGTGACTATGACATGCTCTTTGGTGGTCAACAGCAAGAGCGGTAATACCAGGATGGTTTCGGGCGCGATTAAGCGCGCTCTGCAGGCTGCGGGCGTTGAGTTTGTCCATGCCGCGGCGTTGAGCGACGATGCGGATGCAGATCAGGTTGCGCTCGAGGCGCAGGGCGCCTGCGCGGCCGACACGGTGCTCGTCGGTTTTTGGTGCGACAAGGGCGCGTGCACGCCTTCGGTCGCGGCGTTGCTCTCCGCCTTGCACGGCAAGCGCGTGTTCCTGTTTGGCACCTGCGGTTTTGGGGCCGACCAGAGCTATTACCAGCAGATTATCGACCGCGTAACTTCCAATTTGGCTGGGGATGCCGAGCTTGCGGGCTGGGCGATGTGCCAGGGCAAGATGGGCCCCGCGGTCAAGCAGCGCTACGAGGCCATGCTCGAGCAAGATCCCGACAACGCCCGCGCTAAGTTGCTGCTCGACAACTGGGTTGCCGCAAAGGATCACCCCACCAAGGATGATCTGGACAACATGGCCGCAGCCGCCAAAAAGGCCGTGCTGGGAGAGTAGCTTCGCCGTTCGCGGTCCTTCGTGCAAAGCAATACAAATGTGAAAGCCTCGATATTCTCGAGGCTTTTTTCTTGCCACTTGTGGGCGCAACCGTGGCAAGCGTTTGGGGTGACATTTTCCATCACCCCGATGACGAGGTCGTTCTGGACAACACGCTCGCATGCGTTCGCTGGATGTATTCAGAGTGGGACGGGGTTTCCGGATGGATGGGATTACCAGAAGGTATGGGCTGAGGGCTACGCGGGGTAGCCGTAGAGGCATGAATAAGGGGGTTGAAAATAAACGATACTAAATGCAGTATAAATTTAATGTGGGGGGGGGGTACGATATCTGAGCCGTACAAAATATTAGACCCTCTATTGAGAAGTTGTGTAGGGGTTAGCCGCAGGCGTTGGATAAAGCAGACAAGTGCGGGGACAAATAACCACTTACGGCAAAAATAGTAGCATTTGGCGGAAAGACGTTGATAAAAACGCGGAAGTAGCTACGGTGATTGTTAGAAATAGATTTCAGATTGGCTTTTTCGAACTCATCTATTAAACGTCTTAGAAAAGCGGCTAATCCTTGATGGGATCGAATATGGCCTCGATGGGGATGAAATAATCACGTTGGCAGCGCGCGGATTCAGACGATTTATTTCACTTCTTAGTGGCATGGCGCTCGCGCTTGTCATAGCCCTTGCCGTCGTTTCTTTCGCTCCCCGTGCATTTGGTTACATGCCCTTCGCCGTGCTCTCGGGCTCTATGGAACCCGAGCTTCCCGTCGGCTCCATGGTGTTTGTTCACCAGGTTGACCCAACGAATATTGCCGTGGGCGACAATGCAACTTTTTACCGATCGGACGGCGCCGTGGTGACTCACCAGGTGTACGAGGTCGACCCTGTGTCGCAAACGATCGGCACGCAGGGAATCGCAAACAAAAATGCAGATGGAATCATCGTGCACGACGCCGAGCAGACGCCTTTTTCACGCGTGATCGGCGTCGTCTCTCTTTGTGTCCCTTACCTGGGCTTCGTTAACGCATATTGCACGACGATGCCCGGTTTGCTTGTTGTGGTGGCCGTTCTGGCGCTGCTGGTCGCGGCGTCGATTGTGCTCGATCGGATGGTTCCCGATGAGCCTGCGGACAAGCATGCCCGCGCGCATGCGAGGGAGCGGCGTCCATAGCGGCAGGGGAGAGGTGTCGGCAACGGCAAGGGCCGTTGCCGGGGAAAACGATTCTCGAAAGGAAGAGAACGATGGAGAACAAGAGGAAAAAGCGCTACGGCATAGTTGCCGCCTTGCTGCTGCTGGTACTGGCTGCCGGCGTGGGCACCTACGCCTGGCTGACGGCGCAGTCGAACCTGACCAACAACTTCACCACTGCGGGCATCAACAAGCCCACTACCGATCCCGACCATCCGAATCAGCCGCTTCCGGATGATAACACTAAGGTCAACGGCAACCTGACCGAGACCAAATGGGTTAAGGACTCTAAGCTCGCCCCTGGCGTGTCTGTACCCAAGAATCCTAATGTCGGTATCGGCAAGGGATCCGAGGATGCATATGTGTACGTTTTCGTGAACAACAAGACGGCGTCTGCCGGGACCGCTGATTCCAAGACGACTTACTTCACCATTAACTCTGGCTGGAAGGCCGTTGATGCGACCGCCGTTGGGGACGAGCCGACTCATTATCTCGGTGGCCTTTTCGTTTATGTTGGCGAAGGAACCGAGGCTACCCCGCTTATTGCCAGCAAGACTGAGGATAAGTGGACTGGCGAGCTGTTCAGCCAGGTGACTACGCCCAAGGACACCGAGCAAAAGGATTTCGCCAATCCTGCCACGATGGATGTCAACTGCTTCATTTACGCAGCAGACAATACCGCTGAGGGTTCGTCTGCGTCTGCCTTGGCTGCTGCCATGGATTGGGCTAACGACCTGAAGTAATCCCACCCCCTCCACCGAGATCCCGGCCCGCTCCCCATCCCCATTTTCGGGTCGGGATCTCGGTCCCCCTTTGATTGACGATTGGCGAACGTAATGCTCAACAATCTTTCCGACAATCAGAAACGCACCTTGGCGCTTGCCGCGGTGGCGCTGTTGGCCCTGGCGTGCCTGTGCGGCACGCTGGCTTTCACCGTTGATATGGCTCCGGCGAACAACGTCCTATCGTTTGGCAGCGTGAAGGTACGAGTCTGCGAATACACCCTAAACGAGCAGGGCGAGGAGGTCCCGTTTGAGGCTGACGAGCACGGGGACTATCCCGACACCGAGGCCGGGGGCTCTGACATCAGCCGCATTGTGCGCGTGGAGAACGCCGGCGCGCAGCCTGAGTACGTTCGCGCCCGCCTGCGCATGACGTCGGTGGCGCCCGACGGTTCGAGTGCGGACGCCTCGGGCAACGTCGCCTTTCACGTGAACGCGGGCGAGGGGTCCCCGTGGATCGATGGCGGCGATGGGTGGTACTACTACCGCGGATTGGCCGGACGCGGGGGCGTGCTCGATTCCGGTGCCATGACGGAGAGCCTCATGGACTCGCTGCGCTTTGTGGGCGACTACCACGATGCCGCGCGCGGCGGCTCATTCAGGCTCGATATCGACGTTCAGGCCGTGCAGGCCAAAAACCAGCAAACAAACGATTCCGTCCTCGACGTGCTCGACGTCGTGGGCTGGCCGGAAGCGAACTAGCCTATGAAGATCAAGAACAGAAATCGAGGTGTGCTCAGCAGGCTGATTGCCGTCGCGGCGATTGCCCTTTGCTGCGTTATGGTGCTGCCGGCGGTGGCGCATGCCGAGGGTAAAACCGAATTCCACATCAAAAACGAGGCTGACTTTTTGTCGTGCGTGGCGCTTTCGCGCGAGCGCGACACGCGCGATTGGCACGTCTATCTCGATAACGATATTGAGCTCGATGGTGAGGACATGAAGACCATCGTCTCAAACACGGTCAAGCACCTCTCCTTTGGCAATAAGGAGCATCCCTTTAGGGGCGTTTTCGATGGCCAGAACCACACCGTTAGAGGTCTGGACTACGCCAACAATATGTTGGATCCCGAGCGCGATACGGGCTTTTTTGCCGAGACCGATGGCGCTACCATCAAGAACTTCCTGGTCAAGGACGCCAACATTTGGGCTGACTTCCGTGGTGGCGTTATCGTAGGTAAGGCGGTTGACACCCGTTTCGAAAACGTCATGGTCATGGAGAGCACCCTGCACATTACGTGCGCCAACAACATGCTCAACGTGATTACCAACGCGGGCTTTGAGGGAGGCCTGATTGCCGGCGAGCTCGACGGCTGCACCCTCTACAACTGTGAGGTCCGTGGCGGCCGCGCCGTCAACAACACGACCTCGGGCGTACAGGCAATCGGCGGCGAGGGCCTGTACATGGCGGCGTTTGCCGGCTACGTCAAGAACTCGACCATCGAGTACTGCCGCGTGACGCCTACGCGCAACGAGGATGGCTCGATTGCCGAGAAGGGCATGACCGACGTTACCAATAAATACGATGTGGCCATTGGCGCCCTGGGCGGCAACAACGTGTACGCCTCGGGTTTTGTGGGCTGCATGGCAGAAGGCGCTAAAGTCATTGACTGCTTTTCAACGGCGAAATGCTATAGCTATGCTGCTTCTTACGTGGGCGTTGTCTCCGTAACGCGCGCTTGGACGGGCGGTCTTGCAGGCCGCATCTTGTCTAAAAGCGGTAATGAAATCACTCGCAGCCATTTCGCCGGCGATTTGAGCTCGCGCCAGTACAACCCCATCGCCGTGATTCCCATCATCCAAAACGATGTGAACCTGGGCGGTATTGCTGCGCGCGCCAACAAGGGCGACGCCACGGTCGCCGAGTGCTACTTTAAGCCGAGCGTGAGCCTAAGCGGCAGCAGCCAGGGCAACCCTGCCAAAAAGAAAATCCCCTCGTTTGGCGGCGACGGCACTACCGCGGGTGGCAGCTACGGTCCGTGGGATGACGAGCGCTACAACACGCGTGAGCTATGGGAAGAGAACGACTACGACTTCTGTGCCGGCACCATGCGCTCGACCGATAACGATGAGACCCTGGGCGGTCCGCATGCCAACGAGTGGGCGATGGACTACAGGCTGAATATCCCCGTGCATGGCCAGAGCGTTAAGGCGACGATTGATTTTCCCGGTGCGGGTACGGCAACAATCGAGAAGACCAAACTTGGCAAAGACCAGGCGACCACGGATCCATACACCTTTGCGGTGAGTGCCGTGCTGGCGGGAACTGCTCAGGGCTTGGCCCAGGGCGATACCTCGGTAACGTTTAAGCAGGAGACCTCTGCAAAGCCTGCCGACCTGAGCGAGGAGAACGGCGGCTACCGTTTTATGGGCTGGTTCCGCGAGCCCGATGTGCAGGTGAATCGAATTGGACAAGACAGCAGCTGGTTTGACGGCAAGACCGATGCCGATGCTGTGGCTGCTGGCAAGCAGGTCCAGAAAAGCGAGTTGCACGACGAAACGTCAACCTATACTGCCGATAACGCGAAAGGGGCCAAGGCTTTTGAGGGCAATGACCTGTTTATCGCTTCGTACGAGGCACAGGTGCTGTTCTATAACGTTAAGGGCGAGACGCTTGATTGGAAAACCGGTGCTGCGCACGGCAAGTCAACTGATTGGTACCGCTATGGCGTGGGTTTGACGCCCGCCGCCCCCGCGGATCGCGGCAACTTGAAGCCTACCGCGACATTTATCGGCTGGACCACGCAGCCTAGCAGCGAGGCGGGGATGAATGGTGGCTATGCCGCCATCACCTCGACTCAGTTAGCCGAGCTTAAAAATCAGGGAGCTTTTTATCCTGCGGGTAGCAAGATCACTGTTGTCCGTCCAACTGACTTCTACCCGGTCTACAGCGACTACGGCTCGAACATCATAACGGTGTTCGAGGGCAATGAGCAGGACACAACCGACAATAAGGCTCTGCGCGACGGTGTGGGCAAAACCAATGTCGACGTCCAGACTACCGAGGACGGCACCAGCGTCTACACGGTACAGGTGTGTAACACGGAAGGTACGCCCCTGTCCAATGGCGGCAAGCTGCCCGATGGCTATCGCTTCTTGGGTTGGTACGAAAACAAGGGAACCGAGGGTGCTCCGCTCGAGGTGCGCGTAAGCCGCGATCCCAGCTATACGCTCCCCGCAGATGTCGATTTAACCGCGCCGCATACCTACATCGCCCGCTTTGAGTACCGAGTGGATTATTACGTTCGGGCTTATACCAACCATGAGTTTACGGACAGCAAGCTACTTTGTTCCGTTTGGAATCGCTATCAAACGCCCTTTGAGGAAAACGTCGGTAGTACCTTCGTGCGTGAAAACGTCGTCCACTGGGGTCCGGAGCATGTTGACCACGGTATAAGTGATAGGTATGACAAAACGTGTGGCACGCGCTTCACGGCGAATACCCTTGTCGTGAGTCCCCTTAATGCGTACTCGCACAACGTTAAAAACGATATGGGAGCCGATACTCTGAAAAACCTCTATGCCGATACCGATTTTCCAGGCGCTGCAACGCTAAGCGATACCTGGACTTCAGCTTCGCTGAACGTAACAGTCAAACTGGTGAATAATCGCTATCGCCTGAATTTCTGGACGCTTGAGCGCGATGGTGAATATTGGACATATGTGAAAAATCCCATCGAGAGCATGGTGCGTACAGATAAGAAGTACTACGTTCGCGCGATGATTACCACGGACGTTAATTTCTACAACAAGGGCGATAATGTCGTGAGGACTGCCACGCGGCGCTATGAGAGTAACTTGCTGCAGGCCAAGGTGAGCGGGGCGGATCCGACGTTCACGTATTACTACCCGCATGTTAATAAGTCGGTTAAAGTGGCCGAAAAGCCAGAAGATGGTGAGAAGGGATCGTATGAGAGCCCCCTGACCCTCGAAGCTTCCCCGACCGATGTCGACATGGCCGTGCCGGGCTATAAGTTCCTGGGCTGGATTTCGACCGCCGAGGTCAAGAAGGATTCTGCCGTCTGGAAATATATCTATGATGTCGCGAACGACCCCTATGTGACGAGCGATCCGGAAAAGGCGGCGCCATACTTGGCGACGGATGACTCCAAGGTCACCCAGTGTCAGGATGCCTATCCCGTCTACGCAAAGTTCGACGTCAACTACACCACCAACCTGCACCGCGCAGGTTTTGATGGCACGGATAAGGTCAATGTGCCTAGGTACGACATCGATCCCGTTATCAACGCGGGCACCGACCCTGCTACGGCAACGGTGACCCCTGACGTCACGACGTCGGTTTATAAAGCAGGCGGTGAGCTGTATAAGTTGCAGAAGGTTGAGATCGAGCTTCCGAATGGCGAAGTTAAAAAGCTCGAACCTAACGGCGATAACTCGTATTCCTATCAGGTGGAACCCGGCGGGCCCTATACATTTGTGGCGTACTATTCGCCGTTGGCGGTCGTGTATCATCTCAATGCCAAAGATGTGGATGGCAAAGTTGCTCAGAAAGGCGATATGCTCGGCAACCTTGATGGCGGCATCCCGAAGCCCACTTATGACGTCAACACTATCGATGCGGATACAGGAGGTGCGTTCAACGTCTTCGTGGGCTGGACGGAAGCCCAGCCGGCACCTGGCAAGGGCTATGTCGCTTGGTCGGAGGGTATCCGTATGGTGAGTGCTTCTACCGTGGTCAAGGCCCCCATGGAGCTGTACCCGGTCTACCGTCCCAGCCTGGTTACCGTTCAATCGAACATCGACTCAAATCTCGCGAATTCTGCTCTTGTCCGCGGTCTCGGCCGTACTGATTCCGGCGACCAGATTTCTCTTGAGGTCAAGGCTGTCAAGGAGGTTGTGGGCATTGACGGCACCAAGTACGACTTTGTCGGCTGGTCGCGCGACTACGAACCCGATGGCAAATACACCCTGTTGACCGATGACGAGAAGTATCCCCTCGAGGGCAGCGAGCCCTTTGAGAGCGTGACCTACACCGCGGTGTACAAGATCGCGCCGTATAAGGTTCGCTATCACGGTGTCGACGGGTCGGTCGTCTTTACGGCGACGGTCGACTCGGACGGCGAGCGCGCGACGGGCGCCGGCTTTGTTCATAACGTCGATGTTCCCAAGGTGGATGAGAGCGGCAACCCGGTCTATGACGACAACGGCAATCCCGAGATGGAGAAAAAGTCCGTGGCATACGACCCGGACGCCCACTCCAAGATCGTCGCGCTGCTCGATGAACGGGCGGCCAGCGGTGACGTGCGCGAACTCTTCCTAGAGTGGCGATATGTGCCTGACGGTGGCGCTGCGAAGTCTTGGGATGAGTTTAAGAGCGAGCCGGTCAAGGGAGACATGGACCTGTATCCCGTGACGTATCGAGTGGCCGCCAACGATACGTCCGATACCGAGAGGCCCGTAGCCATGACCGCGCAGCTTAAGTGGCTGCTCAATCCCACCGCTGGCAACACAGTCGACAACAACGCCGACGAGGCGCCGTTTAAGGCCTGCTTCGCCGAGCCGTTTATGGGGACGCAGCTGACTGTTACCGTTAAGCGGGCGAGCTACGGTCCTGGTGCGTCCATGGCGGAGGAACCCGTTAACGACCAGTATGTCTCGCTCTACAGCTTGGGCTCGGGTAACGGTTCGTTCGACTTGGCCAACCGCCTGGAGTCCAAGAAGACGGGCGAAGGGGGGCAGGCTCCCGGCAATGCCGTGTTCAACTTCGCCAAGACCCATGCGCTGACGATCGTCAAAAAGACCACCGATTCCAGCGCCATGGGACAGACGTTCCGCTTTAAGGTGACGAAGACGGCGGAGGGAGCCTCTCCCGAGACACGCGTGGCCGAGGTGAAGGTCGATAAGCGGCAGCATGAAAACGGCGAGACCTGGTATGTCGGCAGTGTGCAATTTGCCGCGCCGGCGGGTTTCTATACCGTCGAGGAAGACACGGCTTGGGCATGGCGCTATCAGGGCGAGCTGAGCACGCCGGGTAAGGCGCCCGGCAAATCTGCCGAGCTGACGATTTCGTCTGCTTCGAGCGCGGGCGATGCGGTGGTGACGTGCGTTAACACGCGCGCGAAGGACAAATGGGTCGACGGCGGTTCACGGGCTAAGAACGTTTGGGAAAACGACCAGCTGAAGAGGGAGGACTAGGATGACAAAGCGCAAGCAGATCATGGCCCTTCTCGCGGGCGTCCTCCTTTTTGCTGGCGTCGCCGGTACCTTTGCGTGGCTTTCGGTTACGGGCGTACTGGTCAACGAGTTTGGCTTTGGCTCGGTGAAGCCCTTGGTGGACGAGACGCTCGAGGGCAACGTGAAGAGTGACGTCACGATTACAAACACGGGCACGGCTCCGGCCTATCTGCGTGCGGCGGTGGATATCTACTGGCAGGACCAGGATGGCGCGCGCCTGTGGGATGAGCCGGTTGCCGGCACCAACTACACCATTGTGTGGGGCGACGTGTCCAATGCCTCCGCTACTAATAGCGCTTCGTCTTGGGTTCGCTCGACCGACGGGTTCTACTACTGGACGTCTCCTGTCGCACCGATGGACAAGACCGGCGTGCTCATCAAGAGCGCGTCCGAGAATAAGGCAGATGGTAAAAACCTAGTCGTTGACATTTCGACCCAAGCGATTCAGTCCACGCCCGACGATGCGGTTACCGAGGCATGGAACTGCACGGTTAAAGATGGCGTGCTGGTACCGCCGCACGGAGGTGCGTAAGTATGGCTTTCCCGATTCGCAAAGACGTTGCGCACTCCTTGCGTTGTGTGATCGCGGCCATTTTCTGCATTGCTGCGTTCGCCGCTCCTGCCCACGCGTTTGCCGATGCTCCTGCGATTGTCTATGACGGAAACGCACGACAGCTGACGGTCTCGGGGACGACGGGCTCCTCGGGGGAGCCCGATCTGTTTCCCGCCTTTAAAGGCCTAATGCCCGGCGATGCGCGCGAGCAGCAGATCGAGGTTCGTGCCACAGGCGTAAAGTCCCAGGTACGCGTGTTTGTGCGGGCCGTTGTCGACCACGAGACGGCACACTTGCTGTCGCCCATTACCTTAACGGCGTCGGCGGGCGATGCGTCTGCCGGTTGGCTCCAGACGGGAACGCCGGGCAGCGTGTTTGCCTATCCCACGCAGGTCGCAACGTTTACGAGTGATGGCAGCACGGTGCTCAATCTGCAGCTGAGTGTCCCGACGTCGGTGGGTAACGAGCTTGCCGACGCGAGCAAGACCGTCCGCTGCGAGATCACCGCCGAGGACGATGGCGAAACAATTCCTGCGCAGCCTGCTGGCTCCAAAAAGCCCGGCCTGTTTGGCCTGGCTGCGACGGGCGACAACTCGCTCGCTCTGCTTTTGACGCTGCTAACGCTAGCGATTATCGCTTTCATGGCTGCGCTGATCTTGTCCCGAAGGAATAAACGCTAGGTCCATCTTCTAAATGTTTCGCCCGCCCGGCGGCGGAATATTAGGTTCCCTGCTCTACAGTCCTGCTCGCACGGAGAGCACATTGGATCCATCTTCTAAACGCAACGCCTCCCGGGCGTCGGGGCACGAAGTTCCCTGCTCTACAGTCCTGCGCAAGACGAAGGCCACATTAAGTGGCCTTCTTTGCGTGCGGAACT
>CAJMSO010000019.1 GCA_905216075.1 uncultured bacterium
ATGCGCATGCGGGTCGGGAGGCAGCACGAAGCCGACTGCGTGTGCTTCGTATCGTAATTGTAATTGCGCTGGTAGATGCTCCGGGCCAGCGCCGCATCAACAAAGTCGGATGCGATGATGCCAATGTGCTTGAGGTAATCTGACTTTGTATCCTCGATGCCGCTGGGATTGATGTACGGGCTCTTATACAGATGCTCGTTGACTACTCGTGCCGAGGTAAAAGGATTGCCTCCGTGCGACAAGCCCGTGCAGCTGGTGTAGTTGATAGACCAGCAACGCTCCAGGACTTTCTCCTTGGCCCCGTTATCGTCCTCGACATCTACCTCGTTGCGCGTGCGCCCGGTCGTTTCCTTCAGCGCATTATCGACCCAGCTGAGCTTGTCGGTTCCCGTGAGTTTGTACTTGTCCTGGGCGTATACCTTGGTGCAATAGGGCTCTTTGTCGCCTGTTTCCCCCGCGGCTTCAAAGCCCCGCGCGTCTTGGACGAGACACATGGAACTGCTGTCGGTGTGCACTGCGATTTTGTTATCCCATTCGGTGAGGTCGAGTCCCCACGTGTGGCCGCTTACGCTGTCGCCGTCGAGTCCAAATCGACGTAGCAGGACGATCTTTCCGCGCACCTCGCCCAGTGTGGGAACGCGGCTCGACGTATAGAACAGTTTGGGGTTGTCGTCCAAAACCTTGGCGAAAGCCGTCGTAACACTTTCGTCGGTAGCCTCGTCGTTGCCTCGTGATACAAGCATGATGAGCGCTTCTGTCGGGTTTTCGTTCAAAAACGTTTTGAAGTAGCCTATGACATCGGAGAGATGCAGATAGTTCCCGTCTTTTTTGAGTAGGTAGAAAATCCCGTGGTCGATGCCGGGGTCATCGCCCTTTCCGAGCCGGATATCGAAATAGCGAATGCCTTCGAGCAACTGCGTGGGAATGTAATCCTGCTGGCATTTTACTTGCGAGGATTGGGGCTCAGTGTCGTTGTCCACGCTGCAGGTGCCCGAATCGTGCGTACCCGGGATGCTCAGCTCGTCGAGGAACTTGTTGTCGTCGACGTATTTCATCCAACATGGTCCGTCGACGTAGCTGCTGTACGTGATCCAGTCGAGGCTGCTAACCGTGGCATCGTTCTTTTTCATGTCGTAACCGATAAGTTCGAGCTCCCACGGAATGCTCTTACTCTTATGGCAGATCTTATTGTTGTCCTGGTCTTTGCCGTTCGATTCTATTGCCAGGTACTTAATGTCTTTTTTCTCGGTTTCTTTCTCGACCGTGCGGTCTCGGATGATGTAGGTTCCGTTTGATTGACGCTCGAACGCAAAAGCGCGGCTGGGCTTGTTGTCATACTCGCCGCCCCATACGTGGATGACCTTTCCATCTTTGTCCGAGTCGTCGTCGACCGACCAAATGCTGTAGCCCGTCTTTTTATGCTCTTCGAAATTGAGCAAGGTGCGGATGGCGTACCAGTTTGTATCGTCATTCTTGGTCGTTACGTTCTCAAGGATGAGCTTGCTGGACGTGCCGTCGTTAAACAGGTGACAGACGTTGCCGCGAACGTTGCCGTCTTGGTTGACGCTCGCGGTGCGAAAATAGCCCGCGGGGCGAAGGCGAATGACGAAATTGTGGAGGCTGTCCGACGGTGCGGGTGTGTTGTCTGCAAATGCCGCTCGCAGGGGAATGCCCGGCGCTGCGGTTTCGGGCAGGCTTGCAAGTGGTGACAACGCCGCAAGCCCTAGGCCCAGCGTAAACGCTCGGCGGCTGATGGCATGGTGTTCGGTCATAACTTCTCCATTCGCAGAGTGCGGTTATGCGATAGTTTTGGTCACTATACTGCCCAGATGTTTAAAGATGCTGGTTTAATTGTCTGCGCGGCGCAATAAATCGGTGGGCGGACGTGTTGGGGTGTTTGTCGTTTTCGTACTGTTGCCACATTTGGGGCGGTTCCGGCGTCCGGCACCCTCGCGTTCGCCGGCTATCGGCATAAGAGAGGGAGGGTCGGTTTACCGGCCCTCCCCTTAGCACGAAACGCTGGGGCACCGCCGCTTGTTGGCGCTGCGCTCGTGTTTTTCGTTGCGCTCGCGAGTCGCTTAGCGCTTAATCTCGATATCGTCGAGCTTAACATCCATGGCCTCGGTCTTGGCCTTGGCGATATCATCGGCAAATTCCAGAGACTTCATCATGGTTTCGACGGCATCCTTGTGCTCCTCGACGTTGTCGATACGCACATACACACTGCCGCCGTCAACGTCGGTGAAGTATTCGGTCGTTACGCCGCCCGAGTGTGTATAGGAAGCGTTGCGCCAAGTCTTGCCGTTGTACTTGACGGGGTCATTCTCGGTCCACTCAAAGCTGACATTCCACTTTGCCTCGTAGTCGAACAGCTCGTCGGCGTTCTTGTCAGGATCGAAGACGGGGATGAAGCGATCGCTGGCGTGCTCGCTCTCGGTGAACTTAAACTGGGCCCTGTCGGCGGTATCGCCTGCGACGTCGGTGACCTCGACGCCCTCGGGGACCTCGACCTTAAACCAGATGAAGTCGGTCCTCATATCCACGGCTGGCTTTTCCGCACCGCCGCCGCTGCCGGTAGCTCCACCGCTTCCGCCACAGCCCACCAGGGCAACTGCGGCAAAGAGACTCATGCAGAGGGTGAGAATCGCAAAGGCCTTCTTTTTCATGGTCGTGTCCTCCTCGATCTGTAACCGCCCATGGATTACCTGCCTTTACTGTACGCGCGGACGGCTCGCTAGGGTGGGCCATGTGTCCCATTCTGGGTGCCGGATTTGCGCCGTTAAGTGGCAATATGTTCGGGCGCAAAAGAGGGGAGGGCCGATGTTGTCGGCCCTCCCCGGGGTTGGGTGCCCGTTGTTTTAATGGGGCGCGCGTACGTGGGCGTGTACGGGGTCCCGTTACTTGATCTCGATGCTCGAAATCTCAACTTCGCGTGCCTCGGCAACTGCCTTCGCCATGTCATCGGGGAACTCGATGGAGTTGAGGAGCGCCTCGGTTTCTTTCTTATGCAGATCGAAGTTCGAGATGAGGACGTAGACGCTTCCCGGCTCAACGTCGGTAAAGAGGAGGGTTGAGACGCCGCTGTCGTCCTCGTACGTTCCGACGAGCCACGTCCTGCCGTTATACTCGACGGACCCGCCATCCTTCCACTGGAACGTATCACCTTTCTTTTCTGCCTGGTCGGCGTGGGATTCCTCTGCCGTCAGCGCTTTTTTCCAAACGGGGATAAAGCGATCGGCCGAACCGTTCTCGTCTTCGGGGAAGGTGAGCTGGACCCTGTCGGCGTTCTTGCCGGCGGAGTCGCTCACGCCAACGCTCTCGGGCATCTCGACCTTAAACCAGATAAAGTCAGTCTTTTCGGCGACGGGGGCCTTTTCCTTGCCTTCGCTCTTTGAGGTGCTGCTGCCTCCGCCCGATGCGATCCCGCCGCAGCCCACAAGGGCGAGCGCGGCAAAGAGGGCGATGCAAAGGGAAAGGATCGATAGGGTCTTTTTCTTCATGGTGGCGTCCTCCTTGTCTGCCGACGACATCACGGCGCCGCACGCTGTTGGGGTACTGATTGCGCTGGCGGCGGATGTCTCTGTGTACTGTGCGACTTATGCCTCCGTTCATCGCTTGTGGCCGTTGCGCGGCCGTGCCCCAACGGGTTCCTTACTTATAGATATGCCCCAGTTTGTGCCGTTCGGGAGTCTCGAAAGGTGGGCCATGTGTCCCATGTTTGCGGCGCCGACGCCTATCGTTCGTCATAGAAATCCGCGATGGCCAGGTGTGCTGACGCTCATGTGCTTATGGGCTAGACTTAGCATCATTACGTGTTTGATGCGGTTGGTCGGCGGTTGCCGCCCGACCGATCTATATGACTTGAAGGTGCATACGTATGAGCCAAGAGATGATGGACAAGACCTGCCGTGGGTTTGCCGAGGCGCTGGCCGCGCGCGAGCCGGTTCCCGGCGGCGGTAGCGCGAGTGCCTTTGTGGGCGCGCTGGGTGCCTCGCTTTGTGGGATGGTCGCACGCTACGGGGCGACCAATCCCGCGCTTGTCGATCGCGCAGACGATCTGACGCGCGCGTTTGCCCAGGCAGACGAGTTGGCGCAGGAACTAGTGGGTCTGGTTGCCGAGGATGTTCGTGCATACGGCCAGGTGTCTGCGGCATACGGTATTCCTCGTGATGACCCGGATCGACCTGCGGCGATTCAGGACGCGTTGCGCGTGGCGGCCATGCCGCCGTACCGGATCATGGATGCCTGCGGTCGTGCGCTGGCGCTGCTCGAGGACATGGCCGACAAGGGTTCGCGTCAGCTGCTGTCCGATGTGGCGTGCGGCGCCGTGTTCTGCCGTGCCGCTATGCAAGGCGCGAGTTTGACGCTCTTTGCGAACACCACGTCTATGAAGGATCGCGTTCGTGCCGAGGAGCTCGAGACGGCGTGTGATGAGCTGCTCGACACATGGTTGCCGCGCGCCGAGGCGCTGCGCCTCCGACGCTGCAAGGAAGAGAGGATAGCCATGGCTGAACTGCTGAAGGGTGCTCCCGTTGCTCGCGCTTTGACTGAGGAACTTGCTGCTCGCTGCACAGCCCTGCGCGAGCGGGGCGTTGTTCCGACGTTGGCTATTGTGCGTGTAGGTGAACGCGAGGACGACCTATCCTACGAGCGCGGTGCGCTCAAGCGCTGCGAAAAAGTGGGGATTGAGGCTCGTCGCGTTTTGCTTTCTGCCGATGTTTCGCAGGACGAGCTGTTGACGGCTATCGAGGACATCAATGCCGATTCGGCTGTTCATGGCTGTCTGATGTCCCGCCCGCTGCCCGCCGGCCTTGACGAGAACGCCGTCGCCGCAGCGCTCGATCCCGCCAAGGATGTTGACTCCATGACGCCGGCTTCGCTGCTCACCACGCTTTCGGGGCGCGGCGAGGGTTTTGCCCCCTGCACAGCCGAAGCTGTGCTTGCTTTGCTGGATCATTACGGCGTTGAGCTGGATGGAGCTAAGGTTGCTGTGGTCGGGCGCTCGCTGGTGATCGGGCGTCCCGTTGCCGCCATGCTTACGGCGCGCAATGCCACCGTGACGACGTGCCATACGCATACGCGCGACCTTGCTGCCGAGTGCCGTGCGGCTGATATTGTGGTTGCGGCCGTTGGGCGCGCACGCACGATTGGCGCGGATGCGGTTCGCGAGGGCCAGACGATCATCGATGTGGGCATTAACTGGGACGAGGCCGCTGGCAAGCTGGTCGGCGATGTCGATTTTGATGCTGCTGAGCCGGTTGTCGGCTCCATCACCCCCGTGCCGGGCGGCGTGGGCGCCGTGACGACGGCGATTCTCGCCAAACACGTGATTGAGGCGGCGGAGCGCGCATTGAAATAGGCGTTTTCGGGCTGTTTAGAGGGTCGGCTCTATACCCCGTGTGCAAAAAATGCCAAATATGAGTACTGTTGCCTTGTCGGTTACATATCTTTGAGATCTATTTGACTCCCTAATGATATTAAATATCGTTAGGGAGTCTCTTTTATTGGACCTTTGGGGAATTACTTTGCATAACTTTTGGACAAGTGAGGATTTCTGGCGCCCTGGACGATGGAATTTGCTGCTACTAAATTGGTGACAGTACTCATATTTGGCATTTTTTGCCCACAGGGGTTGCCGGGGTCACGGTTTCGCCCTTTTTGCGCCGAAGCGATACACTGTTGCCATTTAATTTCTTCGCTCAAGGAGGATGCGCATGCCGTGCACAACGATTTTGGTTGGTAAGAACGCGAGCTACGACGGGTCGACGCTGGTTGCCCGCAACGAGGACTCGTCCAACGGGGTGTTTGAGCCAAAGCGCATGCGCGTGGTACACCCCGACGAGCAGCCGCGTGTCTACACGAGCGTTCTGAGCCACCTGACCGTAGAGCTGCCCGATAATCCTATGCGTTACACAAGCGTCCCCGACGTTGTCCCGGGTCATGGCATTTGGGCAGAGGCCGGCTTCAACGAGCTCAACGTTGGCATGTCCGCAACCGAGACGCTTACCACCAACGAGCGCGTCCGCGGCGCCGATCCGCTCGTGGACTACGTGCCCGCCAAGGGCAACGAGGGCGAGGACGGCTATGTTCCGGCGCAGCCCGGTGGTTTGGGCGAGGAGGATATGGTGACCCTGGTGCTGCCGTACGCCAAGTCCGCCCGCGACGGCGTGCGTATCTTGGGCGACCTGCTCGAGCGCTACGGCACTTACGAGAACAACGGCATCGCCTTTAGCGACGTGGACGAGATCTGGTGGCTCGAGACCATCGGCGGTCACCACTGGATCGCCAAGCGCGTGCCCGATGATGCCTATGTGACCATGCCCAACCAGCTGGGTATCGATAGCTTTGACCTGGACGACGCCGAGGGCGCCCAGGTCGACCACATGTGCTCCGCCGACCTGCGCTCCTGGATGGCCGAGTGGCATCTGGACCTGACGCTGGGCGTCGAGAGCGACGGCCCGGCTGCCGTCTTTAACCCGCGCGAGGCCTTTGGCTCGCACAGCGACAGCGACCACGTCTACAACACGCCGCGTGCCTGGTATATGCAGCGCTGTCTCAACCCCAGCGATGTGTGGGACGGTCCCGAGGCCGACTACACGCCCGAGAGCGACGATATCCCCTGGAGCCGCGTGCCCGAGCGCAAGGTGACCATCGAGGACATCAAGTACGTGCTTTCGAGCCACTACCAGGGCACGGAGTACGACTGCTACGGCAGCAAGGGCACGCCCGCCACGCGCGGCGCCTACCGTCCCATCGGCATCAACCGCAACAGCCAGCTTGCCGTGCTGCAGCTGCGCCCCTATGCGCAGCCGGCGTATCGCGCCGTGCAGTGGATGGCGTTTGGCTCCAACTCGTTTAACGCGCTCGTGCCGCTGTACGCCAATGTCGAGACCATGCCCGAGTACTATGCCGACACGCAGGCTCGCGTGACGTCCGAGAATTTCTATTGGGCAAATCGCCTGATCGGCGCCTTGGCCGATGTTCGCTTCCATGAGTGCGGTCGCGCAGTCGAGGATTATCAGGAGAAGGTCGGCGGCATGGGCCACAAGCAGATTCACGACGTTGACGCTGCCGTGGCCGCGCTGCCCGCCGAGCTCGCCCGCGCCAACGAGGCCTTTGCCGAGCTCATGCGCGTGGAGACCGATGCTCTGTTGGGCAAGGTGCTCTACACCACGAGCTGTGCCATGAAGAATTCCTTCGCGATGAACGACAACGTAAGGTAAAGACAACCTTGCAGCGAACGAGCGGGGCAAACGCCGTCAAAGGATTTGCCCCGCTCGATTTCTATCTTGGCGGTAAAACGATTTTGTGTCGTTCGCCCAATCTTGGGTACAAGAAGGCCAATGCAGTTGTTCACGATTGGAGCCAACCATGGTTATGAAATTCGATCAGCTTGTTAACGGTGCCATCAACGTGGGTTTTGGCGCCGCCGCCGTTGCCGTCGAGGGCGGCAAGAAGGTCCTCGACGACCTCAATACCAAGGGCGAGCAGGTCCGCAAGGACGCCGGCACCCCCGATATCGCCCGCAGCGTGTCCGATATGTTCGAGCAGGCCGGTGGCACCATCTCCGACCTGACCGAGCGCCTGGGCATGCAGGGCGAGACCGCGGCTCAGCGCGTGCTCGACGAGCTCATCCTGGCCCGCGTCCGCGTTATGACCGCCCCCGAGCGCACGGCCTTTTTGGCCCATGTGCGCGACATCGTCGATTCGGTCGAGGACAACGTGACCTCGGTGCCCGTCGAGTCCGTTGAGCCCGACGATGCAGAGGACGCCGAAGAGGCCGAGTAGCAGCGCAGATGGCAGATTCCACCACCGATTACAACAATCAAGATCCCTTGGGTGACGAGACGGCGGTTGTCGATGAGGTTGAGGCCGCCGTCTCGGGCGCTCGCAAGAAGCCGCGCGCTGTCGATATGGTTCCCGAGGAGCCCGACGCGATGGCGCCGGACGAGGAATACCAGCTCACGCCGGCAGGTCGTCGTGAGCGTATTGGACAGATCGTTCGCCTGATCAAAAAGTACCGCGTGTGGGATAACCTTACGCCGGTACGCCTGCGCCGCCTGCTCGAAGAGCTCGGCCCCATGTTCGTCAAGATGGGGCAGATCCTGGCCAACCGCTCCGAGATTTTGCCGCAGCGGTTTTGCGACGAGCTGCGTCGCCTGCGCTCCGATGTAGAGCCGGTGCCGTATGAGGTAGTGCTCCGCTGTCTGGAAGAGGAATACGGCCAGCGCTTGGGGCAGATGTTCGACGCCATCGACCCCAACCCGCTCGGTAGCGCGTCGCTCGCGCAGGTGCACCGCGCCCGCCTAGTAACCGGCGAGGACGTGGCCGTTAAGGTGCAACGCCCCGGCGCGCAGCAGGTCATGGCGCAGGACATCGACATCATCCGTTCGGTGGTGCGCATCGTTTCCAAGTTCGTCAACACCGATCAGTTTGTTGACCTGCACGGTGTGGTCGAAGAGCTGTGGACCTCATTTCGCGAGGAGACCAACTTTTTGGCCGAGGCCAAAAACCTCAACGATTTCTATGAGTTCCATAAGAGCGTCCATGGCGTGTCGTGTCCCAAATCCTACCTGGACCTTTGCACCGAGCACGTGGTGGTCATGGACTACATTGACGGCATCTCGATTGCCGATCCCGAGCGCCTGGTGGCCGAGGGCTATGACCTGGAAAAGATCGGCTCGGCGATTGTCGAGGACTACTCGACGCAAGTGCTCGACGATGGCTTTTTCCATGCCGATCCGCATGCGGGAAACATCATCCTCAAGGACGGCATCGTCTACTTTATCGACCTGGGCATGGTCGGGCGCATGTCGAGCCACGACCGCGGTATCGTCAAGGACATGATCTTTGCCGTGGCCGAGGGTGACGTGCCCAAGCTCAAAGACTCGCTTATGCGCTTTGCCGTGACGCGCGGCGACTCGGCCGAGCTCGACCATTCGGCCTTTTTGTCCGACTTGGACTTTATCGTCGCCGACTTTGCGGGTCTCGATCTTAAGGACTTGGATATCGGCGAGTTTTTGACCTCGCTGTTAAACCTGGCGCGCAAAAACGACGTTGAGCTACCGAGCGTGGTGACGATGTTCGCCCGCGGCATGGTGACGCTCGAGGGCCTGCTGACCGAGTACATGCCCAACGTCAACATGATCCAGATCATCCAGACGCACATCAAAAACGAGAAGAGCGCCTATGCGCGCGTCCGCGAAATGGGGCGCGATCTTGCCGCGAGCAGCTATCGAGCGGCAAAAGGCTCGCTCGAGGCGGCCGAGTATCTGGGCTTGGCGTCGCGTATGCTCACGCGCGGCCAGCTTAAGGTAAACACGCAGATCATGAGCAGCGATAAGGCGCTGCGGCAGCTGGGTGGAATTATCGACCGCATGTCGATGGCAATTGTGATCGCCGGTCTGTTTATCGGTTCGTCGGTGGTGTACTACGCGCGCATCGAGCCGGTTGTGTTTGGTATCCCGGTCATTGGCTTTATGGGCTACGTGAGCGCGCTGGTGCTGGCGCTGATGCTGGGCCGCGAGATCTGGCGCAACAGTCACGGCGGCAAGCGTTAACGATTTCCTGGGATCGGGGAAACGGATCATTTTGCCTTGCGTCGCGCCGACGTGGGCTGGTCCGAACAAAACTATGCCGGTTTACGGGGCTGGAGTGCCGAACCTCGACCATGCCGGAATCCGTGCTTTTAAAACCGCAGGTAGATGAGTCGTTGGTTTTCGAAAATGGCAAATATGGTTGCGAGGTGCTGATTCGGCGCCGTAATCCGGCATAGTTTTGAAACGGGCTGTTCTTGCAAGGTCCGACGACAGTTCTTCCTATCGCAAACCATAGCTTTTACCTTGGGCTTCGCCTGTATGTGGGGCCCTTTTGCGTGCTACCATATCGACAGTAATAATCGATGGCCTAGATGGTGGTGCGGAGACGCACGAATGCGCGGTTTTCCTGCGCGTTTGGGAGAATCGGGGTGCAAGTCCCCGGCTGTACCAGTAACCGTAATTCCTCTTGGCTCGGGATGTTCGCGTCGCAGATCGGACGACGTGCCCGAGTCGTTAAGGTTAAGTCGGATCGCCTCCCATCTTGCATGCGGCTGCAGCTTTTGCCGCCGGTGTGCATAGGGCTCTGGAGGGAAGGGGGACCCCGATGGGGGAACTCGAGCGCAACATGCGCGATGACGTGGGGCAGCCGTTGGGCAATGCTCCAAGTACAGACAATGGGGGACAAATGGATATGTTTGAGGACGAGTGCCAGCGCGCCTCGTGGCGTCGTCATGGAGCGATTGCCCGTGGCGTAGCCAAGCGCGGTCTGGTGGCATTCCTGGCCTTCGCGATGGCCTTCAGCACCACGCCCGCTCAGCTGTGGGCCGATGGCGCCGAGGGCATTGCCGAGGCTGTGGCTCAGGCCGCAACGCCGAGCGAGGGCGCGCAGGCCACGGACGGTGCTGCAGATACTACCGCGGCTGCTGCTGACGCAAACGATTCGGCTGCAGGTGGCTCCTCCGAAACTGGGGATACGGGTTCGGCCGCGCCTGACAACGTGAGCGATGATGCATCGGACGACCCCGCTGCGTCAGACCCTGCTTCGGCCACCCCGGCGAGCGAGGCGTCTGACACCACCGCCGAGACCGGCGACGCGACTGCGGTGGCCAGCGAGCCCAGTGTTGCCAAGGCCGCGTCTCGTGCCGCTGCTACGTTTTCCTCGAATAATGGTGTCAGCGTCGGAAAGAGCCAGTCGCCTTCTCGTTGGGCTGGCTCTAACTTCACCGCTTTTATCCAGAGCAATACTACGCTCTATGCGAATGTTTGGACTTCGTCCAGCAAGCGCGCCAGCGCTTCGGGCTGCACCTATCAGTGGCTTGCTGCCGACATCAGCAACAAGAGCGATGCGGACAATTCCGCGTTTGTTCCCGTCGAGGGTCAGACGGGCGCATCGATCGTTTTGGACGATGCCCTGCGCACTCAGCTTAACGGCAAGTGCCTGCGCGTACGCATTACCGATGCCAGCGGTAACGTCATCTACGGCCCGACTAAGGGCGCCAACAACCAAAAGCTGACAGCGACGAACACCATCAAGGCGCCCGTTCCTACCAAGACGGCACTGGATGCAAAGTCTTATGTCCTCATCCAGTCTTCGGCAGACGATTCGAGCTCGTATTCGTCTGTTAAGGCCGAGATGCTGAACCCTGGCACTACGCTTTGGGCGAACGCCTACGACGGCGAAGCGGTTCCCAATAAGCGTATTGCGACACAGGCCGGCTGGACCTATCAGTGGCTTGCGTCTGACGTGCGCGATGCCGAGGATTCCGCCTATCAGGCAATTCCGGGCCAGACCGCCCAGTCGCTGACGATCACGGACGAACTCGCTTCGCAACTTGCGGGCAAGTACATTCGCGTTAAGGTTGTCGGCGATGGCCAGGAGCTGTACGGTCCGAGCAGCTCTTTCGGGACGCCCGCGTCTGTTGGCTACAATACGCCGGGTCCTGTTGCCGCGAGTGACCAGATCGCGTTAGGCCATATCGTTCTCGCCTATAACGGCGCCGAATTTGGCGACGATTATGAGAACGTCCCCAACGCTAACGTCGGTGACACGATTAAGGCTGCCGCCTACTACCTTAACTACGACACGCCGACTGACCTCTATGGCTCCGACAAGGTCGATTTTTCTTGGTGGGTGGCCGATTCTGCTGACGGCACGTTCAAGCAGGTTGCAACTGGTGATACCTTCACGGTTACCAAGGAGTGCGCGAACCGCTACCTCAAGGTGGTCGCTAAGGCCAAGAAGGGTATCCCCGGCTCCGATAGCTGTGAGACCAAGGCGGGCCGCATTCTGCCCAAGGGCGCGACGACGCTCGATTCAGTTGCATTTACCAATGCGAGCAAGGGCGCCAAGGACACTGGCTCTACGATTGAGGCGTGCGCCTACAAGGCGGTCGATTACTCGTCTGAGCCGGTTACCGAGGGCGTTACCTACACGTGGCGTTGGTCCTCTGTCGACCCGTCTTCCTCTGCGTTTGATGCGAAGACCGACTGGCATGTGGTCGAGGGCAAAACCGACAGCAGTTTTACGATTCCCGATGACTACGCCAAGCGCTGGGTGAGCGTGTCGGCCACTGCGGGCGATAACACCGTAGAGGCGACTACTGCTGTGGCCGTTAAGGCCGCAGGCTCGCACGAGCTGTTCCTGACGTATCTCAAAAAGATCGTCGGCGATCAGAGCGATGACGCCAAGTTTGTCTACAAGAGTGGCGAAAAGATCGGTGTTACTGCATTCGAGAAGACGTCTGCAGGAACAAAGGGTGCCGAGCTTACATCTGATCAACTGACGTATACGTGGCAGATTGCCGATAGCGCCCAGGGTCCGTTCACGACGCTGACGGATGAGAACGCGCACAGGCCGTCGTTCGTAATTTCGCAAAAGTACGTCGGCAAGTACCTCAAGTGCATCGTCGACGGTGGCTACAACACCGACTATGCCTCCACGCGTTATGCCATCGTCAAGGGCGAAGATGCCAAGGCGTATACCCTGACATCGGTTAATGTCGCTTCGAGCGGCAACCTTGCACAGGTCGGCGGAACGCTTACCCCTACTGCCAATTACATGGCAACGGGCGATTGGGGCGATTACGAGACGGCACTCCCCGAGGGCTCCCTCGTCGATTACCGCTGGTATCTCGCCGATGACGCTGAGGGCACAAATGCCCACGAGCTGTTTGGCGCCGACGAAACGACCGGCGCGATCACGCTTCCCGCCTCGGCTGAGGGCAAATACGCCTATGTCGTGGCAAACGCCGGCAACAACGATGTCAAGAGCACCGCTTGGCTCGTTAATTCTTCCGACGAAAAGTCTCTTTCCGTTAACGTCAGGGTTGTAGGCGTAAGCAAGCACGATGTCGGTCAGTCCTATGACCTTGTGGACTGGGTGCCGACGGCCTCGTTTGAGTGGTCGAGTACCCAAAAAATGTCTGCCTGGGACATCTTTGCCAAGGTGCTTGACGACGCCGGCTATAGCTATAGCACGGACGGCGGCGTTCCCTATTCGGTTACGAACCCCGATAAGTCCCAGACGCTCGCGATGGAAAACACGGCGTCCGGCTATAAGTACTGGCGTTTTGATATTAATGGCAAGGCTGCCAACTCTTATGCCACGGGCTACTACCCGAGCGATGGCGACACGCTCGAGCTGGTGTACGAGGATCCCACGGGCACGGTTTCCACGCAGGTTTCCGCGACGTGTTCGGTCGTCGGCACCGACGCCAAGGGTGCTCAGCAGACCTGGGCCGCCGCTCAGAGCATTACGCTGAAGAAGGGCTCGACCGCGGCCGACCTCTCCGAGCAGCTCTTCAAGCAGACCGGCCTCAAGGCCGACTACGACCCCAACGGCTCCTGGGGCTGGGCGCTCAATTCGATCACGTCGCCCTTCGACTCCGGCCGCACGCTCGCCTACGACCCGACGACCGAAGCGTACTGGCAGCTGTTCATCAACGGCAAGTCCTCCATGGTCGGCGCCGGCGGCTACACGCTCAAGGCCGGCGACTCCGTCGTCTGGTACTACTCGAAGTACAACGACCCCGCTCCTGCCGATCAGCTTTCGGTAAGCTGCACCGTTATCGGCCAGGATGCTTCGGGCGCCCGGCAGACGTGGGCACAGCCTACGACAGCTCTCGTGGACGAGGGAACAACCGCTGCTGACCTTTCCGAGCAGATCTTTAAAAAGTCTGGCATTGGCGCCAAAACGGGGGAGAGCTCGTTTGGCTGGTATCTCGAGTCGCTGACCTCGCCGTTCGAAAAGAACGTGACCCTCTCGAGCGAGAAGGTTGACGAAAACACCTGGAAATATTGGCAGTTCTTTGTCAATGGCAAGCCTGTTGATGTTGGTGCGGGCGCCTATACGCTTAAGGCAAGCGACGAGATTGCTTGGGTCTATGGCTCCGACGGCACCATGCCTGGTCAGGTCTCCGTTTCGATGGAGATCATCGGCAAGAAGGACGATAAGGCTCAGCGCTGGACTGATCCTTCGATGCAGGTGTTCGTTGAGGGCACGACGATTAAGGATGCATCTGCTGCCTATTTCGATGCCCTGGGCATTGATTCCGTGATGCTCAATGATGGCGGCTATTGGAATGTCCATAGCCTCGTGTCCCCGCTTGATGGCACAAAGCTGACGGGCTCCTGGTCGTTCTTTGTAAACGGGGACCCCGGGACTCAGCTCGATGGTGACTACGCGCTCAAGTCGGGCGACAAGATCGTCTGGGCATATGCTGCCGGCGACACGGTGCCCAATCCTGACGAAATCGTCGTGGATCCGAGCGCTTCGCGCCCGACCGATTGGAAAGCCGACTGGAACGGCAATTCCAATGCGGTGGTCGAGAACGTGTCCACCCCTACGGGCGCGCTGGCAAGCTCTTGGACGTTCGATTGGAAGGCCTACTCGGGCGCCACGTATCCCAACGCGAGCGAGCCGATTG
>CAJMSO010000020.1 GCA_905216075.1 uncultured bacterium
GAGGTTGCCAGCGCCAAAGAGCATCGAGAACAGGGCGATGCCGACGGTGACGACATGTTCGGAGCGCAGACCGCGCGGGGCGGATGAAGCCATGGGTCCACCTTTCGGGTTGAAACAAAAAATGGGACGGGCAAAAACACCCGTCCCGCAAGTATATACGCTCTAGCAGCTTTAGCAGGCTAAATCGCACAGAGCATCGATAGCCGTGTCGACTTCTTCGGTCGTGTTGAAATACCCAAACGAGAAGCGGACGACGCCCTGGCGCTCGGTCCCCAGCGCACGGTGCATGAGTGGGGCGCAATGGGCGCCGGGGCGTGTCGCAATCCCCCACCCTTGCATGAGCGCGTCCGAGATCTCGGCAGAGTCGATATCGCCAACGTTGAGCGACACGATCGCCGAGCGCGCGGGTTGGTCAAACGCACCGTAGAGCTTAATCCCCGGAATCTTGCGCACGCCAGCGAGGAAGCGCTCTGCAAGCGAGCGCTCATGCGCCGCAATCGCCTCGACTCCACCCTGGGCCTCGATAAAGTCGAGGCCGGCAGAAAGTCCCGCGATGCCGTGACCGTTGAGCGTGCCCGCCTCAAGGCGCGTGGGCCACTCAAGCGGCTGCAGCGCATCGAAACTGTGCACGCCCGTACCGCCCATGGCCCAAGGGGCTACGTCAATACCCTCTGCCACGGCCAGCCCGCCGGTCCCCTGCGGACCCATGAGACCCTTGTGGCCGGTAAAGCACACCACGTCGAGCCCCATGGCCTGCATATCGATATGCGCCGTGCCGGCAGACTGCGAGGCATCGACGATCACGAGCGCACCGGCCGCATGGGCCATGGCGGCTACGCGTGCAATGTCGACCGCGTTGCCGGTCACATTGGAGGCGTGCGTCACCACCACGGCACGCGTACCCGGCGTGACCAACTGCCCAAGCTCGTCATAGTCGAGCACGCCGTTCGCGTCGCAGCCCGCATGCTCAACGGTCACACCCTGCTCAGCCGCCAGGCGGTTGAGCGGACGTAACACCGAGTTGTGCTCGAGCACCGTTGTGACCACACGGTCGCCGGGGCGCACCACGCCATTGATGACGGTGTTGAGGGCCGCGGTGGAGTTGGGCGTAAAACAAACATGGTCGGCCCGCGGGCAGCCCAACAGGTGCGCAAGCTTGGCGCGACAGCCGTGGATGGTACGCGCCGCGTCGAGCGCACCCGACGTCGCGCCGCGCCCGGCATTGCCGAGCGAGCACATCGCCTGCGTCACGGCATCGATGACCGTTTGCGGCTTGTGCATGGTCGTCGCCGCGTTATCCAAGTAGATCATCGCACGACCTCCCACATATCAATCACGGTATAGCCCTCGGTGGGAACGCCCGCCGCGGTAAGCTCGCTGCGCAGCAGTTCCTCATCGACAGGCAACGCCTTCCACGCCAGACCGCAGCCGGCAGCGACCTCCCCGGGCACGGGAATCGTTCGCCCGGGAAGGCCGCGCTCGATACACAGGGACTCGCAACCCATGGCGGCCGCCGTGGTGGGAAACGTGATGACAAGCGCCGGGCGCTTCTCCCTCATGGCAACTCCAACCAATACGCTACGGGCGCACGACGCGCACGGCCTGCTCCATCTTCTCCACGATCACGTACATGTTGGTGACCTCGCCCACCGCGAGCTGGTCCTTAATGCCGTAGTGATCGAGGCAGGTGCCGCAGGTGAGAATCTCGACGCCCTGCTCGGCCAGGCCCTTCAGATCGTCGAGTACCGGTGAGCCCTCGACGGTGAGTTTGGCGCCGCCGTTATAGAACAGCATGGTCGCGGGCAGCTCCTCCTGCTGCGTCACGGCAAAGATGAAGGCCTTCATGAGCTTGTGGCCCAGCTCGTCGTCGCCGCGGCCCATGCAGTCGGTGTAGACGGAAATGACGAGCTTGCCCTTGCCGGCGCTGGCGTCGCAGAAAGCGGCACCGTCCTGCTCGGGGTCCGCAACGGCCACGGCACCGGTGGTCGTGACGGTCACGTGCCACTCGGCGTCAGAAACCTTCTCGACCGAGGCCGTGCAGCCCTTCTCCTGTGCCATCTTGGAGATGTTCTTGACGGCGGTCTCGTTGTCGACCGAGGTCACCACGGCACCCTCGCCATCGAGCTGTTTGAGGGCCTTAAGCGTCTTGACGACGGGCAGCGGGCAGGCATCGCCCATAGCATTGACTTCAATTTTGGTAGACATAGCTTTTCCTTTCGAATAAATCGTTTTAGAACGGTACATAGCTCAATAAACGTGTCGTTAACGGACAACGTGGACGGAAGGACCGTCTGGCACCGGCTCGCACACGCGACCGACGGCGGCGGCGATACGTCCTTCGGCATGCAAACGGCGCGCGAGCTCATCCACAACGGCAGTAGGTGCCGCGATGAGCAGGCCACCAGACGTCTGCGGATCGTAAAGCGCATCCAACATGCCCGGCTCCAGGTCCTCGTCGGCAGCCACACGCGGGCCAAAGAAGTCCTGGTTGCGGTAGGCGCCGGCAGGGATAATGCCCAGACGCGCCATGTCGAGCACCTGGTCAAAGAGCGGCACCGCCCCCGACGCGAGCTCAATTTGCACGCCCGAGCCCTCGGCCATCTCGCACGCGTGCCCGATCAGACCAAAGCCCGTAATGTCGGTGCAGCCATGAAGTTCGAGCCCCTCGGCCAGACGAATCGGGGCCTCGTTGAGGGTGCGCATCGAGTCGAACATCGGGCTGGCGTCATCCTGCTCGATAAGCTCGCCCTTAATGGCCGTGGTGATGATGCCCGAGCCGATCGCCTTGGTCAGCAGCAGAACATCGCCCGCACGTGCGCCGCTGTTGGCGAGCATGCGGTCGAGTGGCACAAAACCGCTCACGGACAGGCCGTACTTAGGCTCGTCGTCGTTGATGGTGTGACCGCCCGCGATGGTGCAGCCCGCCTCGACGCACTTGTCGGCGCCGCCCGCCAAGATCTGACCGGCCACCTCCACCCCTAGGCAGCTGGGGATGCAGAGCAGGTTCATGGCATGCGAGGGAGTGCCTCCCATGGCGTAGATGTCCGACAGCGAGTTGGCGGCGGCGATCTGGCCAAAGAGGAAGGGGTCGTCCACCATGGGTGGGAAGAAGTCGACGGACTGCACGAGGCCCAGGTTCTCCCCCACCTTGAAGACGCTCGCATCGTCGGAGGTATCGAACCCCACGAGCAAGTTGTCATTATGCACATTGGGCAAATCGCCCAGGACCTGGGCGAGGGCTCCGGGAGCCAGCTTGGCGGCTCAACCGCTCGCGGCCGTCATAGACGTGAGCTTAATCTGATCGTCAGCCATCGATACCTCCTCTCATCGGTCAATCATTTTCTCCCAGTATACGCATGAATGCGAGCCGACGGCGGATGCATTAATTGAGCGCCTGTGCGCGAATCGCCGCGCCGATCGCTCCGGCAAAGCGAGCCTGGGGCGAGGTGGTCACCGGCGACCCCAGCAGCTCGCCCAACCGCTCCACCACGAAGGCGTTCTCGCACAGGCCACCGGTCAGGTAGTACGGGGCGCCCGCGGCCTGCCCGGCCATGGTCGCCACGCGCGAGACCACGCTGTCGATCACGCCACGCGCAATGTTCTCGCGCGGCTCACCGCGACCGATCAGGCTGATGACCTCGCTTTCGGCAAACACCGTGCACATGCTGGAAATCTTGGTAGGCTCGCCGGAACGTGCCAGATCGGCCATCTGCTGCTGGGAAATGCCTAGGCGGTCGGCCATGATCTCCAGAAAGCGCCCCGTGCCGGCGGCGCACTTGTCGTTCATGGCAAACTTGGCCACTCGACCACTTTTAAGCTGAATGACCTTGGTGTCCTGACCACCCACATCGATCACGGTGCCCTGCTCGCCAAACAGGCGAACCACACCGACACCGTGGCAGGTAATCTCGGTCACGACCTTGTGCGCATAGGGCACGGCGACACGACCGTAGCCGGTCGCGATCACGCGAACCTCGTCGCCCGTCACGTCATAGCCGGCCGCCGCCAGTGCCTCGCGCAGCCGCTCGGAAGCATCGACCGAGGAAAACCCGGTTGGCTGCACGCACGTCCACGCCACCGAACCCTCCCCGTCGACCACAGCAGCCTTAGCCGCCGTAGACCCGATATCGATCCCGATCCCTATCATGGCTCTCTCCCAATCTAAACATCAAAGACAGCGGCGCGTTCAGGCGCCTTAGCTCTAGGTTTCTCAGGTACCGGAGATTGCCCCGAAAGAGGAGCGCAGCGTACTTTGGGTACGCAAGCGACGGTTTGAGGAGCAAGATCCGGTGCCTGAGGAAGCTAGAGGGTTTCGATGAAGGCGGCGATGCGGGTCTCGATCTGACCCATGTCGCCGTTGCTGTAGTCGGTCTCGATCTTCATGTACGGAATACCCGCGCCCTCGACAGCCTCCTGCATGCGGGCACTCTCCACGTTAAAGGTGTGGCAGGCCTGGAGCACGTTTTCGACCACGCCATCAACGTGATACTTCTCGCACATGGCCAGCGTATTTTCCATACGACCGTCGTTGGGCGTCATGACCGAGCAGTTGATATCCAGGTAGCGGTCGGCGATGGCGCGCAGGATGTCGGGAGCCTCCGGGTCGATCATCATGGCCGCCGTGCGCTCGCCCGAGCAGTCGTCCATGCACACGACCACACCGCCGTTGGACTCGATGGTGCGGCCGATCTTGTTGATCACACCGCCCACCGGGCAACCGGTGATCAGAATGCGCTTAGCATCCGCCGCAACCGGGCGCTCGCCCGCGTCGTAGGCCTCGCGCAGCTTGGCAACCTTTTGCTCCAGCTGCTGCGTATAGGCCTCAATATCAAAGCTGAACGTACCGGCAAACATAGTGCTCATCAGGTCGACGCCGCTCATGGCCGCCGGCTGGTTGGCCTGCAGCGCAAACATCTCGAGCTGGGCCGCACGCAAGCGGTTGCGACGGCGCACGGCGGCGCGCAGGTCGTCATCGGTGATCGTGATGCCGTAGAAGTTCTCGAGCTCCTCCTTGAGCAGGCGGCACTCCTCGTACCAGCCTTCACGCTCGTAGGCGCGATCGCGACCCTGCGGAAGATGCAGAATGTGCGTGCGCTTGAGCTCGTTGAGTAACTCGTACATCTTCTTCTTGCCGTCGCAGGTGGTCTCGCCAATGATCATGTCGCTAAAGTACGTAAACGGGCACTTTTGCGAGTAGGCAAAGCCGTACGTCGACTTGATGAGCGGACAGAGATTTGCCGGCAGCACCTTCTCGGCCTCGGGAATCACCTCATCGGACGTGCCGCACAGCGCCACGCTCGCAGCCCCCGCGGCATCGACAATCTCGAGCGGCGTATAGCTGCACAAAAAACCGACCAGGCGATTACCCGCCTGCTTGTAATCCTTAACGCGAATAAACGCGGCCTTGCGCTGCTCGTTGAACTCCTCAAACGTGGACGGCAACGGCTGCTCAATATTTTCCGACATATAACTCCTAAACCTTTTAACCAACCAAGGAAACGGCTTTCCCAGGTGCCCGAGGTCGCCGTGAAGGAGGAGCGCCACGTACTTTTGTACGCAAGCGACGGTTTGAACGGCAAGATCGGGTGCCTGGGGAAGCCGCCGGGACGGATAGTCCTAAATGGTTTCCAAGAAAGCTTCAATGCGCGTCTGCAATTGCCCCGCATCCTCGCCGGCGTAGTCGGTCGTGATGTGCATGAACGGAATGCCGGCCTCCTCGGCGGCCTTCTCCACGGCAAACGACTCCATCTCGTAGAGCGTGCAGAACTGCAGGGCCACGTCGACGATACCGTCGGCATGCAGGTCCTTGGCCATCTGGACAATGTCCTTCATACGCTGGTCGTTGGGCGTAAAGACAGCGCAGTTGATCTTAAAGTAGCGCTCGGCGATGGCGTCGAGCATCTCGTCGACCGTCTCGCCGGACTCGTCGACCAGATCCTTGTAGTAGCGCGAGCCCGTGCAGGACTCCTCGCCCACCACGACGCCGCCGGCCTTCTCGATGAGGTTGAACAGCTTCCAGTTGGGCACGGCCATGGGCGTACCGGTGTACAGGATGCGCTTGGTGCCCTTGGGCGCCACACCCTCACCGGCCTCAACGCGCTGCTCGCACTCAGCCGCCATCTCGTTGATGGCGCCGGTCAGGCGCGGCGTGTCATCCATAAAGGCGGCCTGAACGGTCAGCAGACTATCGAGACCGCTGACGGGCGCCGGGTCGGCAGCGCGCGTGGCAGCCAGACGCTGCAGGGCGCGACGTTTCTCGTTGACGGCGTGGATGGCAGCCTTCAGGCGCTCGGGCGTAATCTTGACGCCGCACTCTTCCTCGATCTTGGCGGCAAGCTTCTTGACCTCGGCCTTCCAGGTCACGAGCGTCGACTCGTCGTGTACGTTGGGGATATCCATGACGTACATGTTCTTTTGCGTGGCAAAGAACTCGTAGGCCTTCTTCTTGCCATCGCAGGTGTTCTCGCCCACCACCAGGTCACTCGACTCAATGTAGGGGCAAACCTCGCCCAACTTAAAGCCGGCAAAGCTCTTGATAAGCGGGCAGGTATTGCGCGGCAGGTGCTCCTCGACCTTATCGGTTGCCCAGTCGGCACCCGAGCACAGGCCCACAGGGATACCGTCGCAGGCGAGCACGATCTCCTCGGGCACGTAGACGCAGAAGCTGCCAACAATCTTGGTGGCCTCGCCGGCCTCCTTCTTGTCGAGCATCTCCTTAATACGGCCGCTGTGGATGTTGGTGGCGACAAAATCCAGGTAGGACGTGGACTTGGGGCGATTGTTCTGCGTCAGGAACATATCGCCGTACATCTGGCCCACGGCGCCCAGCAGCATGTCGTGGTCGGCAAGATTCATGCCGAGGCTCTCCCACATCGGATGGAAATCGAATTCTTCAGCCATAACGGTTCCCCTCTCGAACCAAAAACGGATAACAGCGGTATCGATGCACGACGAGCGGCGATTGCCCGGCCGTGCTCAAACCCGGAATTTTGGGGAACCTGCCTTGCGGACGGTTATTTAGTTGTGCGTCGTCTCTCCCGGAGCCGTGAACATACCTGCTCATATGCGGCTCCGAGCCATGTACAGGGCGCGCGCGGCAACGCGGCGAATGTATGTCGTCTGCGGCATGTGCGCACCCTCCTTTACAAGATAAGGTCAACTATATCAACGGTCATCGAACATGCGAACACCGTTGACATTCGTACGACAGCGTCGTATGCCGTCGTTTAATAAATAATTATTTTAATTGATAAGAGTTTGTCATCCCTCATTCGGCGAGCGACAAGACAAAACCGCCGAGGCTTATATCCCCGACGGCATTACCCGGCGCTATCGACAAACCAAATGGATCCTGCTGGCATCAAAATGCATGCGCAGCGTCTCGCCTGCTTGCGGTAACTCGTCGACAGGCATGCCCACCTTGTTGACCTTCCACTGCAGACGCGTGGGCGCATCAGCACGCGGCACGTCTAACAGCACCAGGCGCTCAAAGCGCGAATCGCTCACACGGGCCACGTGCAAATCGTAGCTGTTGCGACCCCGCTCAGCACGGTTGTCCACATGGAAGTAGCTCGCACGAATGCCCAGATATGCCACCTCATCGGGAACCTCGCGACCCACGTTAAAGGTCATGCCCCAGTCGAGGGCCTCAACTTCTTCGTCGCCGATCTTGCGCGCCCGGCTTGTGTTCTTGCAGCCCGTCAGACGCAGTGCCGCCAGCGTCTGCGGGCGGCGAACCACGTCCTCGACGGAGCCGATCTCCTCCACATGCCCGTTATGCATCACGCAGATGCGCTGGCACAGGCGGCACGCCTCGTCGATGTCGTGGCTCACGTAGAGCACGGTGCGGTTGCATACATCGAACAGGTCGAGCATATTCTGTTCGAGCGCGCTCTTAAGATAGGAATCGAGCGCACTCATGGGCTCGTCGAACATAAAAATGCCCGGATGCGCCGCCACCATGCGGGCAAGCGCCACGCGTTGCTGCTGACCGCCCGAGAGGCGCGCGGGATAGCGATCGGCAAAGTCGGCCAGTCCAAAGATACTCAGGTAGCGCTCGGCAAGTTGCTTGCGCGCGGCGGCTTCGCCCGCGTCCTTTACGCCGGCGCACACGTTATCGGCCACCGTCATGTTGGGAAACAGCTGATAGTTTTGGAACAGCAGGGCACACTTGCGCTCCTGGGGCGACAGATTGATGCCCGCGTCCGAATCAAAGAAGGTTACGCCGTTGACGACGATCTTGCCCTCGTCGGGCGTCTCCACGCCGGCAATGCAGCGCAAGGTGCAGCTCTTGCCGCATCCGGAGGCACCGAGCAAGCCAACGCGCTCCTCGCCGGCTTCGAGTTGGATGTCGAGGGTGAACCCCGGGTAGCGCTTTTTAATATCCAGAACGAGCGACATAGCTTATCGACCTCCCTGCAATGCGGCATCATCGCGCATGAGCTCGGCCAGCGCCTCGCGATCGATACGCAGCGCATCGCCGCCGACTGGGTCGAGCGAATCGGTCTGGCCGCCCAGCGGCTTGGCCTGTTTGCGTTCCGCACGGGAAAGGCCCCGCTCGCGATACTTTTGCGAATGCGCCGTGTACATGTTGATGAATAGGATGACCAGGAAGCTGAATGCTATTACGACCACGACCCAAAAGAGCGCCACCGACGTGTTGCCGCCCATCCACTCAAAGTAAATCGCAATCGGAATGGTCTGCGTAATGCCGGCGTAGTTGCCCGCAAAAAACAGGGTGCAGCCAAACTCGCCCATCGCGCGGGCAAAGGCGAGCACCGTGCCGGCGGCAATCGAGGGCCAGCCGAGCGGCATCATAAGTCTGGTAAAGATGCGGCGCTCGGACCATCCCAAGGTTCGCGCGGCGTCGAGCATCTGCGTGTCGAGGCTCTCAAAGGCACCGAGCGCCGTACGGTAGACCAAGGGAAACGACACCACCACGGCAGATATCACCGCCGCGGGCCACGTAAAGACGATTGAGACGCCGTGCGCGATAAGCCACCGACCGACCCCGGTCGAGCGGCCAAACAGCATGAGGAGCAGGAAGCCGCAGACCGTGGGCGGCAGCACCATAGGAATCGTAAAGACCGAATCGAGCAGGCCCTTGATGCGACTCGAGGTACCCATAGTCTTCCACGCAGCGAACAGGCCCAGCGCAAAGGAGATCAGCAGGGCAAGACCGCTCGTTTTAATGGACACCCAAAACGGGCGATAGTCGATATCGCCCAAAAAGGAAGCCAGAGAGGTCAAGGGCCCCTGCTCATCCCGCAACACGACAGACGATGCCTCTACCATTTGAGCGCTATCAAGCCAACGCGCGCCGCCCTTGGCATCACCCGAGGCTGATGCAATCACCACATAGCGGTCCCCATCCGCACCGCGCTCGTCAAAGCCATAGGTATACCCACCGGCATCAAACGTAGTTTCCTCCGTGACATACCAAGGAAGATCCACGTCCCCCAGCTGCGCACCTCCCATGCAGTTTGCGCTGTCAAGCTCACAGACGAGGGCCTTGAGACCCGATAGGCACTCGTTGTCCTGCGGATCCAATCCATACTTCTCGACCGCCTTGGGCGATATCCACGCCACAAAGCGATCGGCAGCGGGCGCCACTACAAGGTCCACGTCCTCGTCAACGGGAAACCGGTAGCCCTCAGGCTGGCCCTCCATGGCACGAGCGGTCCCCTTGGCCAACCGCTCAAAACCCTCAATCCCATAGGAAAGCCCATGAGCGGTCGCAGCAACCTGGGCCCCGTCCTCAGCGTCCCCAGCAAACGCAAATCCCGGCACCCAGCAAAGCGTGAAGATCAAAGCACAGGCGACAAGCATGCGGAATCTATTAAGCACGAAAAGCTCCAAGCGGATACAAAGACGGAGTGAAACACAAAACGATGGAATTATCGCGCCAAGCCGCACTACGCGGAAAGCTCAAAGCCGTACTTAGCCCAAATCTTCTGAGCCTTCTTGTTGGTCAGACAGAAGTCGATGAACGCCTTGGCCTCGTCGGCATGCTCGGAGCTCTCGGCAACGGCACCCGGGTACACGATGGGCTTGTGCGAATCCTCGGGGCACACGAAGGCCTCCTCGATGCCGTCGTAGCGGAAGATATCGGAGCTGTAGACAAAACCAGCCACGCAGTCGCCCGTAGAGACGTAAGACGCAGCAGTGCCGACCTTGTCGGCCAGTGCGACCTTGTCGGCGATCTCGGGCGCATACTCGCCGTCGTCGCCCTCGGTGCCGGTGTAGAGGCCCACGGAGGCCAGGGCCTGGTTGGCGTACTTGCCGGCGGGAACGGTCTTGGCGTCGCCAATGGCGATCTTGCCGTCCAGATTCGCGACGTCGGCGATGGCCTCGACCTTGGTGTCGGAGCCCTCGGCGCGAATGATCACGAGGTCGTTGACGAACATATCCTCACGGGTGCCGGCGTCGACGAGCTCAGCGGTCTCAGCGTCATCCATGGTGCCCTTGGAAGCAGTGATGAGCACGTCGACCGTGGCGCCGGCACGCATCTGCTCAACGAGGTCGCCGGAGGCCTTAAACTGCGTGTCGGCAAAGGTGGTGCCGGTCTGGTCGGTGTAGAGCTCTTGGACCTCGGGAAGGGCCTTCTCGAGGGAGTTAGCAGCGAAAACCTGCAGCTCGACAGCTTTCTTGGAAGATGCCTTAGCAGAACCGGCATCGGATCCGGCCGGCTCGGACGTCTTGCTGCCCGAACAGCCGGCAAGACCAAGGCCGGCAGCGGCGACAGCAGAAAGCGAGACGAATCCGCGGCGAGAAACCATATCGAACATGTTCAACCCTTTCGAAGGCTACGCCCGGGCGTCCCGCCGCGAGCTTTATTCTGTAATTAGATTATACTTTCGTGCGAATAATATCAGTGATAAAGATTTCTTGTCTGATAATTTTCTTTCGCTGATAGTCTCAGGACGTACCACGCTGCCGCTGCATAAAAAGGGCGGAGCGACTCGCAAGGTCGCTCCGCCGCAGGTAAACCGCTTATTTGGCGTGCCCGCCGCTCGCCGTCATTTGGGCCGCATGCTCCAGCTGGTCGCTCACGGCCTCCCAGCTTTCGCGGGCCGCTTTCGTAGATCCCGGAAAGTTGATGACAAGTGTATACCCACGCTGCATGCACACGGCGCGCGAGAGCATAGCGCGGCGCGTCTTGGTCATGGAGTACGCACGGATTGCCTCTGCAATACCCGGCACATCGCGGTCGCAGACGGCACGCGTCGCCTCGGGCGTCACATCGCGCATCGAAAGCCCCGTACCGCCGCAAGTGAGCACGACATTGGCGTGGCACTCATCAGCGGCTTCCGCAATGGCATCACCGATCTCGCTGACGTCGTCGCGTACGACCACGTGTGAGGAGACCGTCCAGCCCTGCGCCACGATAAGCTCCTCGAGTGCGGCTCCAGCCTCGTCCTGCGCAAGATCGCGCGTGTCCGAGCAGGTCACGATCGAAATCTTCAACTCCATAGCGTTCCTCCTATAGCACCGTTCCCTCAGGCAGGTCGACGCGCACAACGTCCACGACATCTCCCGCCTTGAGCTCACACGGCCCTTCGTCAATACGCAGCAGACAGTTAGCCCGCTGCATCGTGCCGAGTAGCGCCGAATTCTGCGTCTTGGCCTCGGTCACCAACAACTCACCGGTCTCGGGGTCGCGCAAAACCGTGGCGCGATCGAAGAAGCGTCGGTCCTGGCGCTTCTTCACGACGTGCGTCAATATCGCCTGCTGCACGGGACGCGTACCCTCGGCAAAGCCGCGCATCTTGCGGATCGCGGGGCGAGCGAGCATCTCAAAGCCCACATACGCCGCGGCCGGATTGCCTGAAAGCCCCAGGTAGGGCTTACCCCCGAGCAAGCCAAACGTGATGGCCTTGCCCGGACGCATCGAGATGCGGTCAAACAGCACCTCGCCCTCGCGCCGGACGAGCGCCGTCACGAAATCGTAGTCGCCCGCCGAGGCGCCACCGCTCGTAATGACAAAATCGCACTCTTGCACCGCGCGATGCACGAGCTCGGCAATCGCCTGCTCATCATCAGACGCAATGCCGTAGAACACGGGCTCGGCTCCTGCATCGAGTGCTTCGGCCATCAACGCCGAGGAGTTGGAATCGCGAATCTGACCGCGCGCCGGTACCTTACTCGGTGCGACCAGTTCCGTACCCAGCGAGATAATGCCCACGAGCGGGGCAGCGTGCACTTTCACGCTCGCGTATCCGGCGCTCGCCAGCAGACCCGCGCCCGCCGGAGCCACGACCTCGCCGGCGTGTATCACAACATCGCCGGCATGGGCCTCCTCGGCGGCAGAGCGAACGTTCTCCCCCACTTTAGCAGGCGCCGAGAAGCTCACGTGCGAGCCCTCGTTGCCGTCGCCATCGAGCACGTCGACGATCTCGTATTTCACTACGGCATCGGCACCCTCGGGCACCGGCGCGCCTGTCATGATGCGGACCGTCTCGCCCACTCCGATTGTGCCCTCAAACACATGGCCCGCGGCCTCATGTCCGATAACGTCGAGCGTCACCGGCGCCTCGCCAGACGTCTGCGCCAAGTCCGCCGAGCGCACGGCATATCCGTCCATAGCGCTGTTGGCAAACGGCGAGATATCGATATCGGCCACCGCGTCCTCGGCCAAGGGAAGACCGGTGGCCTGCCACACGGGAATCTCGACGAGATCGGTCGGAGCAACGTGCGACAGAACAATCGACTGCGCGTCCTCCAGCGGAATGAGCTTCTCTGCCATATGCACCTCTTAATGCCACGGCGCACAACGGGGGCGCCGATTCTTTATGCTTGTCTAAGTATAATCCCCGACGCGCGACCGCGACTTGGCCTGTACCCGCAAATACACCTGTCGGCCGCAAGCCGCGAAACAGAATGGAAACCAACCCACCGGCTCGTCGCGTTTACCGCGTTTTATAATGCTCGTGTTGCAACCAAAAAGAGGAACGTATGGCTTTTACCGACAAACCCGAAAGCGCAAACGAGGCGCAGGATCATTCCCAGCCGCTCGACGACGGCGGCTTTTTCTCCCTGAACGACGTCATCATGGCAGGCAGGCATCAGCTCACCCGCTCCGAGCAGCTCCTGGCTGCCGACACGCGCCGCAACGCCCGTAACCTACTCGCGAGCGCTAAGCTGCTCGTACTCGTCGTCATCGTCTCGCTCGCCATGGGCGTTGCCGCTTGGGCGTTTTTAGCCTCGCTGAATATCGCGACCGACTATCGCGAGCACCATGTGTGGGTCTACGCCTTGCTTCCCGTTGTGGGCATGGCCACCGCGTGGGTCTACAAGAACCACGGTCTCGCCGCCAAGCGTGGCAACAACCTGGTCATCGACTCCGCTCTGGGCACACGCCTCATCCATATGCGCATGGCCGTCCTCACCTTCGTCTGCTCCACGCTCACGCACCTCACCGGCGGATCGGCCGGTCGCGAGGGGGCTGCGGTGCAGATTGGCGGCACCATCGCCAGCAACATCTCGAGCCTCGCCCACCTCAAAAAGCATGATCACCACGACCTCATGCTCGCCGGCATCTCGTCGGCCTTTGGCGCCGTGTTCGGCTCGCCCCTTGCCGGAGCTTTCTTTGGCATGGAGATGTGCTTTATCGGCAAGATCGACTACACCGCAGGTATCTACTGCCTGGTCGCCTCGTTTACCGGCTACTTTACATCACTTGCCCTGGGTACCGAGTACGAAGCGATCCCGCCATGTCGCCCAAAACGGTCGTCATCGTTGTTATCAGCGCCATTATCTTCGGTCTGACGGCACGTCTCTTTGCCTGGTCGGTTCGAACCGTCAAGAGCCTGTACGGTCGCTTTATCACCAATTACCTCGTTCGCGCACTTATAGGCGCACTCGTGGTTTTGGCCGCCTATGCCCTCCTCGACGCCTGGAACTACGCCGGCCTTGCCACCTGGCTCTCAGGCGCCGGATTTGCGGGCAACACCACCCTGGCGGACGCAGCCCTCAAGTTGGTCGTCACAGCG
>CAJMSO010000021.1 GCA_905216075.1 uncultured bacterium
TGATTCTCGCTGGGGTTGCCGCGCCTGAGCTTCAGGTTGAGCTAACGCGACCGGGAAACGCTGGCTATTATCTAGCAGATTATGGTTGGCAGATGCCAGATGGGTCATGGGTGTTGGCAGAGCTGCATGGGCTAGATAAGTTTGAAGACGAAGCTCAAAATGATCCAGAGCAAGCGGCGGCAAAAACCTATCGAGCGGCCCTCATGCGCGACGCGAACCTTCGCGCCATGGGCCACAACGTCATTCATTTCAAACTCTCGGACACCTACGACGTAGAATCGTTCGGTGCCATGATGCGCGGTTACGGCATTCCGACAACAAGACACTATGCCGACTCCCGATAGCGAAAACGTTTGCAGCCAACCTTTAATTAGTTGCGGTGAAATACGGACTGTTGAGGCCTTTAAAGGCATGAAACAGTCCGTATTTCACCGCAACTTAGGAGGGGAAGGGGTTAGCTGCGGGGGCGGTGGCGGAGCTTGTCAATGGTGGCGTCGGTGCCGTGTCCGCGGGCGTCGGTGCTTCGGCTGCGGGCGTCGGCTGCGGTTTGGCGCTTGCGGCGGTAATCGATCATGCCTTGGATGATGGGCTTGCCAAAGCTCACGACATCATCGTTGTAGATGGCGGTTCGGGCTGCGAGGAGGCAGTCGGTAAAGTCCATATGGGTCTTGCCAAAGAGTTTGATGGCAAGGGCGACAACGGTGGGCTCGTCGACCATGACATCATCGAGCAGCCTTTTCATGGCTGCAGCAATCTCAACGCGGGGAACCTTATAGACGTCGCGCAGCGTGACCACGACGCGCGTGATGATTTCGGGGTAGACACGAGCGGTGCGCGTGGCGATGACCTTGGCGGCGCGCTGCGACAGAACTTCGTCGTCGTCAAGCAGGTAGCGCAGGATGACGGTCTCGTCGATGATGGTGCTACTCATGGATATCTACTTCCTCGGGACCCAAAATTGAATCGTCGCTTTCTGTGGCAAGATACTCAATCCAGGCATTGCGCTCCTCGGAGCGGCGATTGGGGTCCCCATATGCTTTGAGCAGTCCATAGGCGGCCGTGCCGTCCTTGGAGCGCACGGCGACCGGCTGAAAGGGGAGCTTGCGCATCAAAATACTCTGCGCGACAAATAGACGGACAGCCTCGGCGAGCGATGTGCCCATGGCGTCGTAGAGACGCTCGGCATGCTGCTTGTCTTCCTCGCGAATGCGCACCTGCAGGATGGCTCGTTTTTGAGTCGATGACATCACTGGCCTCCCTTATTGATCGTGCAATATGAATAGTCAAATACAGCTTCGGCTAATTATAGCCAATCTTATAACCACTACTTTATTGCACTCGAGTAATTGAGTGTGAACTGTATTACAAACGTACTACATTCTTCGGAAGCGAGTGTGAAATCCTTCTTCGGTGTACGCATGTAATACACTCACCTTTATAGCTTCTAGAGAATAATTCCAACCTGCCAAAACCCCTGCAATACACCCGTATTGCAGGGCCTATGCTCAAGTTTGCCCCCTGCAACTGCGTATATTTAACCTGTATATCGTTGGAGGAACTCTATCGAAGTGCCTGTTTCGCCGCATGCACTCGATACGCCGATGCCGGACCACGGGCGGTCCGGGGCAACGTCGACAGGGTCTCTCCGGCATGGGATTCAGGAGGGAGTGAACAACATGGGCAATAAACGAGTCGTGGCTGATTCTTCACGCTGCATTGGGTGCCAAACCTGTATGGCGGCGTGCATCGAGGCGCACGATATTCCCGGCAACATCGCCGCACCTCGCTTGCGCGTAACGCGCACCTACGAGATCTCCGCGCCGGTGGCATGTCACCACTGCGAGGACGCTCCGTGCGCGAAGGCCTGTCCTACGGGCGCCTTGTTCTTTGATCCAAAGAACCATCGTATCGGCGTCAACGAGGACAACTGCATCGGCTGCAAGAGCTGCGTTATGGCCTGCCCCTTTGGCGCCGTGAGCGTGGCGACCACGCAGGTCCCCGTCTTGATGGGCGACGTGCGCGTGGGTTCGCAGACTAAGAGCTTCGTGCTCAAGTGCGACCTGTGCGTGGACCGTCCCGGCGGTCCGGCGTGTGCCGAGGCGTGCCCGACCAAGGGCCTCACCCTGGTAGACGAGGAGCGCCTGGCAGAACTGACTGCCGAGCGTGCCCGCGCCACCATCGAAAACGAGGCGTAGGCGGGTGGCCATACAGGCCCAATGATTGTCAAATAAGTACCGAGTATTCGGTAGCAGAGAAAGGAAGGAGGGTGTCATGGAGAAGCATAAAGTGATCTGCCCGTATTGCGGCGCCGGTTGCCAGTTTAACCTCCTGGTCCAAAACGGCCAGGTCGTGGGTACCGAACCGCTCAACGGCATCACCAATCAGGGCGAGCTGTGCCTTAAGGGCATGAGCGGCTACGACTTCATCAACGACACCAAGATCTTGACTCCTCGCGTACTGCACCCGATGATCCGTCGCACCAAGGGCGCGGATCTTGAGCGCGTAAGCTGGGACGAGGCACTGGATTTCACCGCATCTAAGATGCAGGCCATAATTGACGAATATGGTCCTAACGCTGTCATGACCACCGGCTCTTCGCGAGGCGGCGGCAATGAGGCGAACTACGTCATGCAGAAGTTTACGCGTGCGTGCATCGGCACCCACAGCGTAGACAACTGCGCCCGTACTTGACACGGCCCTACTGTCCTCGGTCTGATGGACACGGTTGGTTCAGGTTGCATGTCATGCTCCATCCCCGGTATGGAGGATGCGGGCTGCATTTTCCTCTTCGGCTATAACCCTGCCGATTCGCACCCCATCGTCGCAAGGCGTATCGTGCGAGCCAAAGAAAAGGGTTGCAAGATCATCGTCGCCGACCCGCGCCATATCGAAACCGCGCGTATCGCCGATCTCTACCTTCCGATCAAGAACGGTTGCAATGTTGCGTTCCTCAACGCCTTTGCCAACTGTCTGGTCAACGATGGCCTCTACGACAAGGAATTCGTCGCCGAGCACACGAACGGCTTTGACGAGTGGTGGGAGACCATCAAGAACTACACTCCCGAATCCGTACAGGACATCACGGGTGTCGAGCCCGCGTTGATCCACCAAGCTGCCGAGATGTACGCCACGGCGAAGCCCTCTGCCATCATTGGCTGGGGCATGGGCGTATGCCAGCAGAAGCAGAACCTGAAGACGGTGCACACCATCGCCTCCATCGCCTGCGTTGCCGGCCAGATCGGCAAACCCAATTCCGGCCTCGCGCCCGTGCGTGGCCAGAACAACGTCCAGGGCTCCTGCGATATGGGCATGCTGCCCAACCTGTACCCTGGCTACCAGAAGGTCACCGACCCGGCAGTGCGTGCCAAGTTTGCCAAGGCTTGGGGCGTGCCCGAGGAAAAGCTCCCGCTCGAGGAGGGCTACAAGCTCACCGACCTGGGCCACCTGGTCGACGAGGGCAAGGTGCACTGCTTCTACAACTACGGCGAGGACCCGGTCCAGACCGAGCCCGATTCGGCCGGTATGCGCAAGACGCTCTCCGAGCTGGATCTGTTCATTTGCCAGGACATCTTTATGACGCAGACGACCATGCTCGCCGACGTCATCCTGCCTGCCACCTCTTGGGGCGAGCACGAGGGTGTCTTTACCGCATCCGACCGTAGCTTTCAGCACTTTGACGCGGCCGTTCCGCCCAAGGGCGAGTGCCGCCACGACTGGGAGATCTTCGCGGACCTGTCTACGCGTATGGGCTATCCCATGCACTACGACAACACCGAGCAGATCTGGAACGAGTGCATTAGCCTGTGCCCCAACTTTGTGGGCGCAACCTACGAGAAGATGGCTCCCGAGGGCGGTTACGCCCAGTGGCCCGTCAAGAGCACCGATGTGAACGACCACGGTACGCCCGACATGTTCGCAGGCGGCAAGTTCACCACCAAGGACGGCCGCGCCAACCTGATGGCGCACGACTGGGAGGCGCCCTCCGAGCTTCCCGACGATGAGTACCCGCTCATCCTGTGCACCGTCCGCGAGGTCGGCCACTACAGCTGCCGCTCGATGACCGGCAACTGCAAGACGCTGGCACTGCTTGCCGACGAGCCCGGCTTTGTCCGCATGAATCCCGCGGACGCCCAGGCACGCGGCATCAAGAATGGCCACATCGTCTCGATCCACAGCCGCCGCGGCCAGGTATACAGCCGCGCCGACGTGAGCGACCGTATCAACAAGGGCACGGTTTATATGACCTACCAGTGGTGGATCGGCAAGTGCAACGAGCTGACCATGCACAAGGTCGACCCGGTCTCGCATACGCCCGAGGACAAGTTCTCCGCCTGCCAGGTCGACGCCATTGCCGACCAGGTTTGGGCAGAGGGCGAGGTGGAGCGTCAGTACACCGAGCTCAAGCAGGCTCTGGTCGACGCCGCCGCTCCCCAGGACGTTGAGCCTGGCGCCGCCAAGTTCGACGACGAGACGCACGTGAATCAAATCGTGTAGTCCCGTTCTCGTTGGCTTTTTGGGCCGGGCGTCCCGTACGTTCGGGAGCCCGGCCCGTTATTTTGAAAGGAAGTGGGGATGAACCGCTTCATCGACATCAACCCGGAGAGGTGCATCGGCTGCGGAACATGCCAGTCCGCCTGTGCCGACGCCCACCGGATGCAGGGTCTTCAGGATACGCCGCGCCTGGCGCTCGTGAAGACCGGCGGCATTTCGGCCGCTCTTGCCTGCCACCATTGCGAGGGTGCCCCCTGCGCCGAGGTCTGCCCGGTGAATGCCATCGAGCACGATGGCGATCGCATCCACGTCAAGGAGCAGGAGTGCATCGGGTGCAGGCTGTGCGCCATCGCGTGCCCCTTCGGAGCCATCCATCCCGATGGCACGTCTATCGCCGGTGTCGCAGGCATGTGCGACCCGACGCCTTCGTATCCTAAGTCCCTGAGCAGCCTGCTTACGTGGGCTCCTGGCCAGTACACCTGCGCTGTCAAGTGCGACCTGTGCGCCTTCGATCCGGACGGCCCGCATTGTGTGGCGGCGTGCCCCACCAAGGCGCTGACCGTCATGGGCGGCGCGGCCGATCGCGAACTCGACGAGGCCAAGCGCCTGCGCTCGATTGAAAACGGTCCGGTCGTCGACGTTACCGCTGTGGCCCAGGGCCTGTCCGAGAAAGCAGAAGGGAGCGTAAACAATGGATAGCATGACGCTGTTTATCGCATCGCTTGCCGTCTCGTGCATCGGTGCGCTCGCCTCGGTTCTGCTGATCAAGGCCGATAACGCCGCCAAGACCGCCGGCTGCCTTATCGGCGCCGTCGCTGCGGTGCTTTCGTTTGTGGCCGGTATCCAGGCCGTGCTGGGCGATGTCACGTCGGTCGACACCATCGTGTTCTTCCCGTTTGCCCATTTCCAGCTGCTGCTCAATCAGCTGTCCGGTCTGTTCGTGGCGCTCATCTCGGTGCTCGCGTTTGCCGGTTCGATCTACGGTCTCAACTACTTTGATGAGTATCCGGGCAAAAAGGGCCGCGCCGGCTTCTTCTTTAACACCTTTGTGGCGTCCATGATGCTCGTCATCACCGCCGACAACGTGTTTTGGTTCCTGGTCGCCTTTGAGCTCATGTCGCTGACTTCGTACTTCCTGGTCGTGATTGAGGAGAACGAGAACTCCATCCATGGCGGTTGGCTCTACTTTGTGATCGCGCACGTGGGCTTTGTGCTCATCATGGCGAGCTTCCTCACCATGACCAACTTCGCCGGTGGCTCGTTTGCCTTTGCGGATTTCCGTGCTACGCAGTTTAGCCCCGCGGTCGCATCCGTGTGCTTTGTGCTCGCCTTCTTTGGCTTTGGCGCCAAGGCCGGTATCATCCCGCTGCACGGCTGGCTGCCCAAGGCACATCCCGAGGCGCCGTCCAACGTGTCGGCCCTTATGTCCGGCGGCATGATCAAGATCGGTATCTTCGGCATCCTCAAGGTGGGCCTCGACCTGCTCTCCGCCTCGGGCGTTCAGGTCTGGTGGGGCCTTATGGTCATGGTCTTCGGTGCGATCTCGTCGGTTCTCGGCGTGGCCTTCGCCCTGCAGGAGCATGACATCAAGCGCCTGCTGGCCTATCACTCCGTCGAGAACATCGGCATCATTCTGCTCGGCGTCGGCGCCTCCATGGCCGCCATGGCGCTCAACTCTGTCGGCATCGCCGTCCTGGCCCTGATGGCCGCCCTCTACCACACGTTTAACCACGCGATGTTTAAGGGCGAGCTGTTCTTGGGCGCCGGTGCGCTGCTGTACTCCACGGGTACGCGCAATATGGAGAAGATGGGCGGCCTGTTCCGTCGTATGCCGGCAACGGCCATCTGCTTCCTCGTTGGCGCGCTTGCCATCTCGGCCATCCCGCCCTTCAACGGCTTTGTTTCCGAGTGGTTTACCTACCAGTCGCTGTTTAATGCCGCCATGCAGGGCGACAAGGCCGTCATGATCGTGGCCGTGTTCGCTGCCGTCGCGCTCGCCATTACCGGCGCGCTGGCTGTTACGTGCTTCGTCAAGGCCTATGGCGTCTCCTTTGCCTCCGCGCCCCGCTCCGAGGCCGCGGCCAATGCCAAGGAGGTTCCCGCCCCCATGGTGTTTGCGCAGGGCCTGCTTGCGGCCATCTGCGTCGTGCTGGGCATTGGCGCTCCCGTGATCGCGCCCGTGCTGGTCGATGTCGCCGCGTCCGTGCTGCATCCGTACGGTGGCGTGTTTGCCGCCGAGGGCATGGAGCTCATGAACCAGTACTCCGGCGCTGCCACCTCCACGCCCGCGATCGCCATTGCGCTCGTGGTACTTGTCGGCCTTGCCTGCGGCTACCGCAAGCTCAAGACCGTCGGTAAGGTGCAGAAGTCCCAGCCGTGGGCATGCGGCTATGCTCCCAACGAGCATATGCCCGTCGTGGCCACGACCTTTGCCTCCGAGGTGTCCTGGTTTATGCAGCCGCTCTACACGCTGCGCGACCGCTGCACGGCCGTCTGCTGGTCCATCGCGCACTTCTTCCAGAAGCTCACCGGTGTGGCCGAGGCTGTGGAGCCCGTACCCGACAAGGTTCTCGTCGATGCCCCGCATAAGGCTGTCGAGAAGCTCGCCGACCTCGCGACTAAGCTCGAGGGCGGCAACTACAGCATCTATATCTGCTACATCGTCGCGGCACTCGTGGTGTTCCTCGTGCTCGCCGTGCAAATGGGTTAAGGAGGGGAGAGCATGAACAACATCGTACTTGCCGTTCTGCAGGGCGTGGTCGTTATGGCCGTCGCGCCGTTCTTCTCCGGTCTCGGTCGCGTGATCCGCGCCAAGATGCACAACCGTCGCGGCCCCAGCATCATGCAGGACTACCGCGACCTGGCCAAGCTCTTTGCGCGCCCCGAGTCCCAGTGCGAGGACGCGAGCTTTGCGCTGCGCATTATGCCGCCGCTGTTCCTCGCCGTCGCCTTTATGCTCGCGATGGGTCTGCCGCTCTTTACGGCACAAAGCCCCATCCCGGTCTTTGGTGACGCCATCACCATCATGTACAGCCTGGCGCTCGCCCGCTTCTTCTTCGCCCTCTGCGGTGTGGATTCGTCCAACGCCTACGCCGGTATCGGCGGCGTTCGCGAGCTGCTCATGAGCGTGCTCATCGAGCCGTCCATGCTGCTGGCGCTGTTTGCCGCCGCCCTGGTGTGTGGTTCCACCGACATCGCCACTATGGGTCAGCACATCATGACGGGCGCCATCGACGCGCCGGTCGCCGTGATCCTCGCCGGCATCGCCTTTGCGATCGCCTGCTACATGGAACTCGGCAAGCTGCCGTTTGACCAGGCCGAGGCCGAGCAGGAGCTTCAGGAAGGTCCGCTCGCCGAGCTTTCCGGCCCGTCGCTCGCCATGGCCAAGCTCGCCATGTCCATGAAGCAGGTCCTGGTCGTCGCCTGGTTCTGCGCGATCTTCATCCCCTGGGGCGAGCCCGCGACCGTGGGTGCCGCCGCTGTTCTGGGCGCAGTCATCTTCCTGGTGAAGTGCCTTATCGACTTTGTCGTATGCGGCGTGATCGAGAACTCCTGCTCGCGCTCGCGTTTTAAGGTGCTTGGCAATCAGACCTGGGCCGTCGTGGGCATCGCCGTTCTGGCGTTTGTCTTCGTGGTCGTCGGCGTGTAGGAGAAGGGAGAAACAATGTCATTTGCAGTCAGTCTGTCCCTTCTCGGCTTGGTCGCTATCGCGGCCCCGATGGTGGCTTCGGTGCTCGTCGCCCTGTTCCCCCGTCCGTACGCCAAGTGGTTCAGCGTTTTGGGTGCCGCCGTCTCGACGGTCTGCACCATCGCCCTCGCCGCGAATTTCGCTGGCGCCGGCATGCCCGACACGCAGGTCCCCCTGATCTCGTTTGGGCAGACCCTCGTTATGGGATTCACCTTCGATCGCATGAGCACACTGCTCGCGCCCGCCTTTGTGGGTATCGGCCTGCTTGTCGTGATCTATTCGATTCCCTATATGAGCGAGAATAACCGTGAGCATCCCGACGCACCGCGTCGTCGCTTCTACGCGTACCTCGCGACCTTCATCGGTGCCATGGCCGGTCTTGTGTACAGCTCGACCCTTTTGGGCCAGCTCGTGTTCTTTGAGATCACGGGTGCGTGCTCTTGGGGCCTCATTAGCTACTACATGACGCCTACGGCCAAGAAGGCCGGCATGAAGGCCCTGATCATCACGCATATCGGTGCGCTTGGTCTGTATCTGGGCGCCGCCATTGTGTTTGCCCACACCGGCACCTTCGCCATCACCGCGATTGCCGGCCTCGACACCAAGCTCAAGGCTATCGTCCTTTTGCTCGTGCTGTTTGCGGCCTGGGCCAAGTCCGCACAGGTCCCCATGTACATGTGGTTGCCTTCGGCCATGGAGGCGCCGACGCCTGTTTCGGCCTACCTGCATGGCGCCTCGATGGTCAAGGTCGGCGTGTGCGTGTTCGCGCGTGCACTCGTCTCTGCCGGCGAGATTCCCGAGATCGTGGGCTGGGTCGCCATTATCGACGCCATGGTCACCATGCTCTTTGGTTTCCTTATGTACCTGCCGCAAAAGGACATGAAGCGTCTGCTGGCCTTCTCCACGATCGCCCAGCTCTCCTATGTGTTCTTTGGTCTGGGCCTTTCGGTCTTTGGCAGCCAGCTGGCTTTTGATGGCGCCGTGTGCCATATCTTTAACCACGCTTTCGCCAAGACCCTGTTCTTCCTGATCGCCGGTTCGTTCTCCTTTACGCTCGGCACGCGTATGCTGCCCAAGCTTCGCGGCATCGTAAAGAAGTACCCGATCTCGGGCGTGGGCTTTGGTGTCGCGGCGCTCGCCATTGCCGGCGTGCCGCCCATGAACACGTTCTTCTCGAAGTTCCAGATCATCGCCGGCGGCTTTTCTGTGGGTGCCGGCAACGTCGCGATTCTGGTGCTCGTGTGCATCATGGTCGCCGAGACCGTCGCCACCTTTGCCTGGTTCCTCAAGTGGATGGGCTATTGCCTGCCCGGCGAGCCGAGCGAAGAGGTCGCTGCGGGTGCCCCGCTTCCCCGCGCGATGGCGTTCGTGTTCATCGTGCTCATCATCATGGTCATCGTCAGCGGCCCGCTTTCGGCCAGCTGGATCGGTTAGGAGGTAGAACGACATGGGTTATTCGATCGTCAACATCCTTGGCGGCCTTCTGATCGTCACGTCCACCATGGTGGTTGTCTCCAAGAACATCAAACATTCCATCCACTGGTATGCGGTGCAGTCGCTGGTGCTCGTGGGACTGCTCGCCACGCTCGGTGTCACTACCGGTGCGCAGGAGCTGCTTATGTGGGCTGGATCTGCCTTTATCACTAAGGTCGTCCTGGTCCCTTACATCCTCAACCGCGCATACAAGAAGATGGGCGAGCCGAGCGACGCATCGCTCAAGGCCGGCCTTAAGCCCGCGTGGGCCATTTGCATCATCGCCGTGGAGGTCGCGATTTGCTTTGCCGTCGTGACGCAGATCAGCCTGCCCACGGCCGAGGTCGCAACGCCTGCGCTCGCTATTAGCTTCGCTCACTTCTTTGTGGGCCTCACCTGCATCATCTCGCAGCGCAACATCATGAAGCAGATCTTTGGATACTGCCTCATGGAAAACGGCAGCCATGTGACGCTCGCGCTTTTGGCCCCCACCGCTCCCGAGATCATCGAGATCGGTATCGCCACCGACGCCATCTTTGCCGTCATCATCATGTCCATCGTCGTGCGTCGCATTTGGGACGACTCCCACTCGCTCGATGCGCGCGACCTGTCCGAGCTGAGGGGGTAGTCCATGGAAACGTTGATTCTCGCCCTGCTCGCGACTCCTTTGGTGTTCTCGCTGGTCATGGCGTTTTTGCCCAAGAACACGTCCTATAACGTGTTTGCCGGTCTCAACCTGGTCTCCGTCGCAGCCGTCCTGGTGCTGTCGATTATGACGGCCGGTGACGTCCTTATGAGCGGCGACACCGTGAGCGCTCTTGGCCTGTGGTTCCACCTCGATTCGCTGGGCGCCATCTTTGTGCTGCTCATCGGCTTTATTGGTTTTCTTACGGGGCTGTTCTCTCTGCCCTATGTAAAGGCCGATATCGAGGAGGGCTCCATGCCCGCCGAGCGCGCCAAGCAGTATTTTGCGCTGTTTAGCCTGTTCGTGTTCACCATGCTGCTCGCGTGCCTGTCCAACAACATGATCCTCACGTGGGCCGCTGTGGAGGCAACCACGCTTTCCACCGTGTTCCTTGTGGGTATCTACAAGAACAAGACGGCCCTCGAGGCTTCTTGGAAGTATGCGATGGTCTGCACCGCCGGCGTGGCCTTTGGCCTGTTCGGTACGCTGCTCATCTACGCCAACGCCGCCGACGTGATTCCCAACGCCCATGAGGCCGCGTTCCTGTCGTGCGTGCTGCCGTATGCCGACCAGTTCGATCCGACGCTCATGCGCCTTGCCTTTGCGTTTATCGTGATCGGCTTTGGCACCAAGGCCGGCCTGTTCCCCATGCACACTTGGCTGCCCGATGCCCACTCCCAGGCCCCGAGCCCTGTCTCGGCCCTGCTCTCGGGTGTGCTGCTTAAGTGCGCCATGCTTGTGATCATGCGCTTCTACGGCTTTACCATCCAGGCCGTGGGCGCCGAGTATCCGCAACTTTTGCTGCTGATCGTCGGCACGCTGTCCATTTTGGTGGCGGCACTTTCGATGTTTCGCCAGGACGACCTCAAGCGCCGCTTTGCGTACTCGTCTGTGGAGAACGTGGGCGTTATCGCCCTGTGCCTGGGTATCGGTGGACCGCTGGGTATCGCCGCGGCCCTGCTGCACTGCGTGTTCCACGGCTTTACCAAGACGCTTGCCTTCTGCGTGTCCGGCAACATTCAGCACGCCTTTGGCACGCGTAGCCTGGCTAAGATCCAGGGTGTCGTCGAGGTTGCTCCCGCAACCGCCGCGCTCGCCGTCCTGGCGCTGCTCGGTCTTGGTGCCTTCCCGCCCTTTGGCATGTTTATCTCCGAGTTCCTGACTTTTGTCGCCGGTGTTACCGCCGGTCCCATGTGGCTGGTCGTCGTGGTCGCCCTCGGCCTTACCGTGGCCATCTCCGCGCTCACCCGCATCGCACTCAAGTCGGTATTCGGCCATGCGCCCCAGGGCATGGGCAAGCATGAGGCCCCGGCGCTCATGCTTATCCCCGAAATCATCCTGGCCGTCATGATCTTGTGGTTTGGCATCGCCACCCCGCTGCCTCTCGTGCACGGTGTGGAGACCGCGACCGGCATCGTGCTCGAGCAGAGCACCGAGGAACTTCACGCGACGCCGATGTACCGCGCTGTGTTCGGTACCGAGACCGCTCAGAGCGAGGTGGAGTAACGAATGATTGAAACTGAGAACAAGGTGTATGCCCGTCGCTGCGAGAGCCATGTCGAGGCCCTGCGCCGCGCCGTTCCGGGCTGCATCGAGAAGGTCGAGTGGCAGTGCGAGGACCAGCTGACGATTACCGTCAAGCAGGACAAGCTGCCCGAGGCCGTCCACTACCTGTATTACGAGCGCTACGGCTGGATTCCCGTGATCATCGGCAACGATGAGCGCAGCCTGTGCGGCCGTTACGCCGTGTACTACGTCATCTCCATGGAGGGGGAGGACCCCGGCTGGGTGACCGTGCGCACCGAGGTCGATCCCGCCAAGATGACGTTCCCGTCCGTGACGCCGTTCGTCCCCGCCTGCGTGTGGGGCGAGCGCGAGCTGCGCGACATGTTCGGACTGATTCCCGAGGGTCTGCCCGATCGTCGTCGCCTGGTGCTGCCCGACGATTGGCCCAGCGGCCTGTATCCGCTGCGCAAGGACTCCATGGACTACCGTTTCCGTCCCGCTCCCGCGAGCGACATGGAAAACTACGAGTTCTTGGCCGATACCAAGGGCAAGGAGACGACGCTCGTCCCCATGGGCCCGTTGCACATTACCTCCGACGAGCCCGGCCACTTCCGCCTGTTCGTTGAGGGCGAGACGATCGTCGACGCCGACTATCGTCTGTTCTACGTGCACCGCGGCATGGAGAAGGTCGCCGAGACGCGCCTGAACTATGACGCCGTGACGTTCCTCGCCGACCGCATCTGCGGCATCTGCGGCTGCGCCCACTCGGTGGCCTATGCCGAGGCCGTCGAGCGCGCCCAGGGCATCCATGTCCCGCCGCGCGCCCAGTACATCCGCGCTATCATGCTCGAGGTCGAGCGCCTGCACTCGCATCTGCTCAACATTGGCCTGGCGTCGCACTACACGGGCTTCGACTCCGGCTTCCAGCAGTTCTTCCGCGTCCGCGAGAAGTCCATGGACCTGGCCGAGAAGCTCTCCGGTCACCGCAAGACCTACGGCCTCAACGTGATCGGCGGCGTGCGTCGCGACATTTTGGCCGAGCAGAAGCTCTCCACGCTCACGACCATCCACCAACTGCGCTCCGAGGTTCAAGAACTCGTCGACATGCTGCTCTCCACGCCCAACTTTATCGAGCGTACGAGCGGTATCGGCATTCTGGACCGCAAGATCGCTCGCGACTTCTCGCCGGTCGGCCCGCTCATGCGTGGCTCGGGCTATGCCCGCGACGTGCGCTTCGACCATCCCTTCGACGGCTACGCCGATCCGGACGTCCAAAAGATGCACGCTGCCACGGCAGATACCTGCGATGCCTTCGGCCGTACCGCCGTTCGCATCCAGGAGGTCTACGATTCGATCGACATGATCGAGACCATGCTCGAGAACTGCCCGTCGGGCCCCATCCTCACCACGGATTGGGAGTACACCCCGCACAAGTACGCTATCGGCGCCACCGAGGCGCCGCGCGGCGAGGACGTGCACTGGGCCATGCTCGGCAACAACCAGAAGTGCTACCGCTGGCGCGCCAAGGCCGCCACGTACAGCAACTGGCCGGTCCTGCGCTACATGTTCCGCGGCAACACCGTGGGCGACGCGGCGCTGATCGTCGGTTCGCTCGACCCGTGCTACTCCTGCACCGACCGCGTGACGGTGACCGATGTCGCCGCCAAGCGCGACCACGTGCTCGACAAGGAGCAGTTCGAGAACGTCTGGCGCGACAAGTCGCCGCTTGCGGGCGAGGGCACCATGGCCGCCCCGCTCGATGAGGAGGCGCTCTAATATGCTGAAGCTTTGGAAGGTTAACGCCAAGGCCGGCGACGCGACGGTCAAGTACCCGTTTGCGCCGTTCCCCACCAACAAGGACATGCGCGGCAAGCCCGAGCACAATGCCGAGCTCTGCATCGCCTGCGGTGCCTGCGGCGTGGCGTGCCCGGCCGATGCCATTCGCATGGACACCGACCTTGCGGCCGACACCATCACCTGGTCGATCGACTACGGCCGCTGCATCTTCTGTG
>CAJMSO010000022.1 GCA_905216075.1 uncultured bacterium
TTTGCCCCCTGCGGAAAGATTGGGGAACTAAGCCCTCGTCCCTCCCCGGGTTGACCTACTCGAGGTCGTCGCCCTTGTGGCGTTGGGGCGGAAAATAATAAGAAGCCTTCGCGCTGCGGAATGATTTTGGAAACTATGTACGGGACCCGCCCAAACCGTCCTGCTCAATCGCCCTTGTGGCGTTGGGGCTGAAAGGGTGGGACGCGTGGGTTATTTGGTTGTTAGGGTTAACAGGTCGTTGGGGGTTTCGAGGTTGTAGGTGGCATTTGGGATGTCTTGGTGTGATCCCCATGCCGCTCTGGCAAAACTGACCCCTGCCGAAGTTGCGCATTGTTCGTCGTAGACGGTGTCGCCAACGTAGACGACGTTGCCAGGATTCGCGCCCGTACGCCGGAGATATTCGAGCATGGGAGCGGGTGCGGGTTTATGCTCGGTTGTGTCTTCGACAAGGATGATGTGTTCAAAAAACTTATCGAAGCCAAGGGGTGCAATTTCGTCTGTGTATTCGTCGCGCGCACGTGAGGAGACGATGCCAAGTTTGCAGCCGTTGTTGGCGAGTGTTGCGACGACTTCAAGCAAGCCTGGAAACACGCTGATGGTGCTTTTAAAGCTGGCAGCAACTTGGCACCAGCGATCCAGCGTTGCCTGTGAGTAGATCCCAAGTTTCTCAAGGGCGTTCTTGCCGGGTATGCCGAGGGCAAATTCAAGCTCGTGCCGGGGGAGCGTTTTGCCGGTCTCTTCTTGGACAATCTGGACAAGCGATGACAGAACGCTTTCTTCTGTATCTGCCAATGTCCCATCAACGTCAAATACGATATGGTCAAAGTGCTTCATATGATTGCTCCTCTCTGTTGTTTGCCTGCAAGTTTGATGCAGTGACAGAAGAAGGGCTAGCGGGATTTCTGCCTGGTGCTATCGAGATTCTGCCTCGCTGCTCGATAGCTTGAAGGAGTGCATCCCATTTGTTCTTTAAATACCTGGCCAAGATGGCTTGCTGTCGCAAAGCCGCATTGGCGCGCGACTGTCTGGACCGTTCGCGTGGTGTGTGCCAAAAGTTCGCAAGCACGGTTTACGCGGTATGCGCGCAGATATGCCGCCGGGGTCGTTCCTGCGCAAGCTTCGATAATGCGGTAACACTCTCTTTCGCTTACGCCGGCTGCAGATGCCATCTGGGGCACATCTATAGCGGCTGCATAGTTTGCGCGGATATAGTCCAGGATTGCCTTGAACTGTACGTCGCGGTTGGTCATCCAAGAGGCGTTGTCGGAGGAAAAGAGCGGTTCGGCCTTGGCGTAAATCTGAATCCAGAGCTCTGACAAGCTATTCCGAAGCGTCATCTCGTTCTGCGGCCGTTGAAGGTCGTGGTTAAAGGAACTCTTTAGCAAATCGATAAAGGGCATATCGTCGGGGTTGGTGGGCGACCATTTGAGCACATCGACGCCTCGACATTGCAGCAAAGGATTGATATAGCGCTTTTGAAGGCGTCCCGCGGGATCGCCGAGCATCGACGGCTGAAAGATATGCAACATTTGAATGGCTGGTGCCGAATTGGGTGATTGCAGCGTGCTGTGCAAAACACCGCCGTTGATAAAGCCGGCGGACCCTTCCTCAAAGCGTACGTGCTCATGAGCCGCGCGCGTTCGATAGTCAATCGCTCCCTGCTCCATGTAGAAAAGCTCAACCTCGGAATGCCAGTGCCAGGGGACGGAATTACCCGGATAGCGAGCGAATTCTGCGCGTTCGGCAATATAGGGCCAGTCTTCGGCGGTCTCGGGAAACGCTTCCTCGCGTCCTCCGCGGTGCAATTCTATGTGATCCATGTTTCGCATGGCATCAGTATAAAGCGCGATGGGCTTAGATTGCTCTTGCCTGTTCGGGGAACGCCTTGTCTAGGGATGCTTGGAGCTTTTCGAACGATGCTCGCAAGTTGTGGCTCTGGTCGGTTGAGCGTTTGGCTTTTGTGGTGGGGGAGTCGAGGAGGCCGTTTCTCTGTGTCGGGGGGAAGGAGAAAAGGTTTGCATGATTTAGGGATGGCTGCTGTGCTGCGTCATTGGAAGAATGCATGCTTATGCGGCCTCCTCGATGTCCGCCAAAAGATTGCGCTCGGGGTATGCTGCTAGGTCCCGTGCGCTGGCAGTATTATGCCGCGGCTGCTGCAAAGAAGCGCTAAAGAAAGGCTTAACCTGGTTTGGTGTTACGATGAAACTGCAGGTCAGAGGCATCGAGTAACACTCTTGAAAGGTTGGGAGCTTAAGGGCTTTCTAAGGTTTGTGACGTGGATGTGGCGCGGACGTGCGGAGCGTGTGAATGTGCGCTGTTAGCGCTGCGGCTTTGCGGCACGCACCTGCTCGATGACCTTTTCCATCGTGGTGTCGATGCGGTCTTTTTTGAGCTCGCATTCCCAGATGGTTATGGGCGTCCAGCCCATTTGAGTGAGTGCTGCCACGGCAGCGCGGTCGCGCTCGACGTTGCGACGGAACTTTGCCTCCCAAAACTCAACGTTGCGCTTGGGCTGGCTAGGGTTGCACTTGGGGCAGCGGTGCCAAAAGCAGCCGTTGACGAAGATGGCGATCTTGCGCCCGGGAAAGGCGATGTCGGGCTTGCCGGGAACCTTCCATTCCAAGCGATAACCCGTAAGGCCCGCGGCCCGTAGGCGTTGTCGTACGAGCAGCTCGGGCTTGGTGTTGGCGCGCTTGTTGCCCTTCATGGACTTTTTTATAGCGGCGCGACGGCGGACCAGTTCGCGCTCGTCAGCGGAGAGGTCCGAGGTATCGATGCCGTCCAGCAGGCCGGGCTTGGGACGCTTTTTGCTGCGGCGCTTAGGTGCGCGCTTGGGCTTGGAAGCGGGCTCGTCGGTCGTTGTGGCCTCGGCGTCGTTGGCAGCGCCGTTGGCCTCAAGCCGATCTTCCTTTAACTCAATCAGAGCATCAATGAGCCCCTTGTCGGCGGGCATCCATTCCACCGTGGCAAGCGAGGTACGCGGAATCCAGCGGAGATCGAGCTGGCGGTCGTGCTTCTGGGGTTCATCGGATTCATCGGCGAGCGAGCAGTAGTAGCACTCCATGGAGAGATGGAAATCGGGGTAGTCATACTCAACGGTATAGAAATCGCGCAGGTTGGTGACTTTTACCTGCAGCTCTTCCATAAGCTCGCGGCGCACAGCGTCCTCGGGCGTCTCGCCGCGCATGAGCTTGCCGCCGGGGAACTCCCAAAGTCCCTGCATGTCGCCATAGCCGCGCTGCACGGCCAGTAGCTCGTCAGATCCTTCCTTGCGAATGATCCCAGCGGCAACATGAACAGTCTTCAACAGGAGTCCTCTCTCAACATCAACACGTGACAGGGTAGCTACCCCTACCTTACACAACGGTAAGGCAAGCGTAAGCCATATCGATGGTAGCCGACTCATCTTCTTGCGACTATAGATGCCGTAGACTAATTGCAAGAAAGGACTCGGTATGCAAACCACGCACATGGCGACTCCCGTACTGGAGGTCGCACATCTCGAAAAGGTATATGGAGCGCTGGGCAACGTGACCCGCGCACTCAACGACGTCAGCTTTACCGTCAACCGCGGCGAATTCGTTGGCATCATGGGCGCTTCGGGCTCGGGCAAGTCGACGTTGCTCAACTGCGTGTCGACCATCGATAGCGCCACAAGTGGCACGATCCGCATCAACGGGCAGGACGTAACACGCATGAAGCAGGCCAAACTCTCGCAGTTCCGCCGCGAGGAGCTCGGCTTTATCTTCCAGGACTCCAACCTGCTCGATACGCTCACGGCACGCGAGAACATCGCCCTGCCGCTCACCATCGCCCGCACAAACTCGGCAGAGATCTCGACTCGCGTGCAGGATGTTGCAGCGCGACTGTCCATCAGTCAGGTGCTCGACAAGTATCCCTACCAGATGTCCGGCGGTCAGCAGCAGCGCGTTGCCGCGGCTCGCGCGCTCGTCACCGACCCCACCATGATCATGGCCGACGAGCCCACCGGCGCCCTCGATTCCAAGAGCGCTCGCCTGCTGCTCGAGAGCCTGGAGGCCCTTAACCGCCGTCTGCGCGCCACAGTGCTCATGGTCACGCACGACAGCTTTGCCGCCAGCTACACGAGCCGTGTGCTGTTCATTCGCGACGGCAAGATCTTCACCGAGCTGCGCCGCGGCGACATCGACCGCCGAGAGTTCTTCGACCGCATTATGGAGGTCGTTGCCATGATGGGCGGTGAGGGCTCCGATGCTCTGTAAACTCGCTTGGGGCAACGTCCGCCGCGCCGGCCGCGACTACCTCGTCTACCTTTTGACGCTCACCCTGGGCGTTACGGTCTTCTATGCCTTTAACACCATCTCGATGCAGGTCGACATCGCCGGAATCGATGAAGAGGGCTTGGCGCAGGTTATGGGCAGCATGCTCGGCGACCTGACGTACTTTTTGGCCGGTGTCATGGCCTTTTTGATGGTGTACGCCAATAACTTCATCATGAAACGCCGCAAAAAGGAGTTTGGCCTGTACCAGGTGCTCGGCATGGGGCGCGGGCGCGTCGCCACGATCATGGCGCTCGAGACGGTGATTGTCTCGGTGGTGGCCTTTGTCGCCGGCATTGTGCTGGGTGTGGGACTCTCCCAGCTCATGACGTTCTTTACGGCCTCGCTCTTTAAGACGCAGATCGCCAATTTCCACTTCTTTTTCTCGATGCATGCGTTCAATCTGACCCTTGTCTGCATGCTCGTAATGTTTGTGCTCACGCTACTGCTGAACCTCCGCGCCGTGCGTCGTACCAAACTCATCGAGCTTATGGGTGCCGAGCGTCGCAACGAGAGCATCAAGACACGCAACCCCTGGATCGCGATTGCCATCTTTGCCGTGGGCGCGGTGCTGGTGGGCGTGGCCTATTACCGTCTGCTACGTGATGGGTTCCCGCTAACCGCGACTGACAGCAAGCTGCAAGAGGCCATGAACCAGTTTGGTATTACGACCGCTATGGTTACCGTGGGCACCTTTGCCCTGTTCTGGGGGCTCTCGGGCATGCTCATCAAGCTGCTGCAGAGCCTGCGCAGCGTGTATTGGCGTGGCCTCAATATGTTTACCGTGCGTCAGCTTTCGGCCAAGGTCAATACGGTGTGCTTTTCGATGGGCGTCATCGCGATGCTCCTGTTTTTGGCCATCACTTCGGTGACGTGCGGTATGTCGATTGCCAACGTGATGAACGAAAACCTGGAGCGCTATAACCCTGTTGATGTGTCTCAGACGTATGTCTATTACACGCCCGAAACGCTCGACTACTACAAAGAGTATGTCAATCCGTCTGAGGCCGATCGCATGGTGTTGGCCGATAGTACGGTCGATTTGTACTCCGCATGGCACGGCGATCGTATCGATCACGATAACGTTGCAGACGGTATTAAGGGCAAGTCGGCGGACAACAACGACGAGACCGGCAAGAAGGTCAATATCGCCGATGTTGCCGGTGAGCATGTGCAGATCGATTCGTATCTGAGTTACCCGGTTGGCGGCTCGAATCCTTCGGTGACCCCAAGTGAGATGTGCAAGATCATGGGCGAAAAGCTTCCCAAGGCGTTCGGGGGTAGCAATGCCGATGCGATGGGTCTGTTTGTGACGCCGGCGAGCCAGTACAACAAACTGCGTCAGATGATGGGTGAGGAGCCGGTGCACATCGGTCACGACCAGTATCTGCTCACGTGTGATATGGGTGGCGAGCTGGTCGACCTGTACACCAAGTATATGGCTGGCGGCCATGCCCTTACCTTGGGCGGGCATGAGCTCAAGCCCGCAACCGATAAGTCGGACGAAGATACGGCGGCCATCGCCAACTCGGCGATGGGCAGTAATCCGGGTACCGTCGTCGTTGCCGACGAGCTGTTGTCCCAACTTAATCTGCAGCCGTATTCCAGTAGCCTGCTCGTTAACTACAAACAGGGGATGGATACGACCGAGGCAGACGAGAGCATTAAATACACTGTGCTCGACAATCTGCTCGTTGACGGCAAGGAGCCGGGGTCGTGGGGAACCTTCATCACACGCTCCGAGATGTACACGCAAGCAGCGCAAATGAACGGTCTTATTAGCTACCTAGCCATCTACATCGGCTTTGTATTGGTTGTTGCATGCGCGGCGATTCTGTCGATCCAGCAACTCTCCAACGTGGCCGACGGCAGCCGCAGCTATCGTGTGCTGGCACAGATCGGCTGCGAGGACCGCCAGATTCGCCATTCGGTGATGGCGCAGCAAGCGGTATTCTTCCTGTTCCCGCTGGCAGTGGGCCTGGCGCACTCCTTTGTGGCACTTAAGGTGATCATCGAGCTGGTGAGCATATTCGGAAATATGAGCATCGGTGGCACCGTGGGCCTCACCTGTGCAATCTTCCTGGCAGCCTACGGCGGCTACTTCCTGGTGACCTACCTCATGAGCACCGGCATGGTGCGGGCTGCCATAGCCACCCGCTACAGCGAGTAACAAGCGGGCGGACTTGCCGCGCGGTTCCCGAGACCGCGCGGCTTTTACGTCAATGAACCGATTATCAGTCTGTCGATTATCTTGCGAACGTTTGGTCGCTTTCGGCGAAAGGACGAAAGCGACGAAGGGGCATATCGATTAATTCGAGTAACAGGCCATTTAACGTTGGGGGACGATGTTAAAATACCCTAAATGCTATCTAGGAGCTTTGATTTTATGGCAACCGAGGCGTCTACTTTACAGAGCGTGGTGCGCTTGCTTCTCGGGCATTCTATTATGTTGTTAATAGAGGCGGCTTGCCTGTATGTTGTGGCGCCAAGTATTTATGCAGGCCTTTCTGGCACTATTCTTATCTGTTTGCATCTGTTTTCTGGCTTCTGTGTAGGAGTCACATCTCGTCCTGTGAGACCGCGTATTTCTAAACGGCTTTTTAGCCTTACGCTCGTAGATATTGCGCTTCTCGTGATGTACACGTTATCTCTTAATATGCTCTACCAATTTCATGCCGTGGCTTCGGCACTCGCGTTCATATTGTTGTTGCCGGCCCCCTTGCTTGTTTCTTGCTGTTCTTGGACGCTTGGCAGTGAATTCGCAAGCATGCGTGTGGGATCAAAGGGGAATCATGTAGTCGATGGGTTTGTTCTCCGCTGGTTTCCTGGACTCGCCCTTTACGGGCCCATCGTATTCTTGAATGTTTTGCTTATTGGTCTTCAGTTTCTTCTCGTCCCGTTGATGGAATCCATCGATTCTTTCTTTTCTGTTAACGCCGAGATGGGGGTTGCCGCCTCGCTCGTCGAACCTCTTGCGTTTGGTAATACTGCCGTCATTTTTGATGCGGGATGCTTGTTTTCACGCAACATAAACATCGGAACGGTGCTCCTGAGCTTTGGCGGGCATCAAGAGATCGTTTTGCTTCTGGTGACCGTTTTGGGCAGTATCCTTGCCAGGGCGGTAACTCGATTTCTGCCCGATTTGACGAGCGTTTCTTCTGCGGCGGCCAAAAAAGGTGAAAAACACCCTGCACTTGTCGATATCCTGGAGGCTTCGGGTTTTTCTCAAAGAGAGTCCGCGGTTTTCTCTATGAGGATAGAGGGAAAATCGTATGAGGAGGTTGCTTCTGCCTTGGACATCTCCCCGTCTACTGCCCGTACCTATTTATCGCGCGCCTTGGCCAAAACCGGATATAAAAGCATTCCAGAGGCGACCGCCGGACTTTTATCTCCAAAGAATGCGTGGCATTCTGACGTAACAAAAGGTCAGGAACACTGTCCGGAAGCACTGAAATCCTCATCACTCAATTGGAGCTATAGGATAGTGTTCGTCTGCTTCCTGTTTATGTATGCGTCTGGAATGGGTATCGGGGAAATCCTCGTATGCTTCGGCTTTGAGCGCAATTCGGTAATCGTATCGATAGCTATAGTGCTTTTGGCCCTTTGTTGTCATGTGGTTATACAACGGATGACCAAAATGCACCTATGTCCTCCACCTGAACTTACGGTTTCTTCGGTATCCGTGGGCGCCGGAGTATTGTTCTGGGCTCACGATGCGGTGAGTCGACTGTGCATTTTTCTCGAGTCCGTTGGGAGTAATGAAAAAGCCGGTGGCCTTTTGCTTGCCTTGCGTGTGGTTGCGTTCCTTGTCGTACTTATACTTATGATGTATTCGGCGCTATTCTTGCGCGCGCAAGATGCGGTTCAAGTCGGTGGTCGATGCGATGCCGTGCGCGAGGTTTTCTTGAGGCTTGGCTTCACGCCACTATATGCCGACATCATGGCATGCGTTTTTGATGGCATGGGAACCACCGAGATTTGCGCGCATCTTAACGTTGCTCGGGGAACCGTCAAAGAGGCCAAGAGCAAGAGCTATGCCTTGCTTGGAGTTCACTCGGAGCGTGAACTTAGAGATAGGGTTTTTAGTCTTATGGCAGATGTTATAGAAAATAGCAGGTAGAAGCCTGTAGACAAAAAAGATTGTAAATCCATCCTACATGTCTACAGACAGTTCTGACGGTGCAGGCGATACTTCCGGACAACGGGTCCGACGACTCGTGTGTTGCGAACCGGAGGTGCTTGCTGTGAAGACCTGTGATTGCCTCACATATGTACGGCTTAATTTAGAAGTTCTTGCGCGCAACCGGGGAATTATGTTGCTGACGGCGCTGCTCGCGCTCGTATTCTGCATCCCGGTATTTCTATCCGTTCCAACGGGAGCAGATTATCTATATGGTAGAGTTTCCATCGAAGACCAGAGAGCCCTTTTGGTCTCTCAAGTCTCTGACGGAGTTTATGACACTGCCCCACAGGAGCTCAACAGCATCATTGCCGACGAAAGGGCATGTCTTGATCGAGCGCTTGAAAGCAAGGCAGACTCCAGAGGGTATTACGATGCGATTGCCGATTACGACAATCTATTGCTCAAGGAATACCGACTCGGTTATTTGAATGGTGTTGATTCGGAGTTATCGCTTGAAGCCCAAGAGCGTCTTCCCAGAGCCATATCAGTGCTGACCTATCCGGAATCGTACGACTCAACGACAAAAATGCCTGGGATGATTCTCCTCGCATATTATTGCGGCGCTGTTCCTGCAATAGCGTGGCTTTTGGTTCCGGTTCTCGTCCTCTATATGTCGCTTGAGGGGGATGGAAAGCGGTTCTACGATCGAGCGTTGTTGTCAAAGTTAGAGATGAATGCATGCCGCGTTCTCGTCTCTGGTATTGCATCGATGCTGGTTTTGGTGCTGGCGTTGGCTCCCTGTTTTGTATTGGCAACGGTGTTTAACGGTGTAGGTCAGACAGAGTACCCGGTCGTATTCATTCAGTATGGTGACGTAGTCGAAAGAACTGTGTTAGTTCAGCTAGGGCTATTTGCCGTCTTTGAAGCTGTGCTGTCGATGATGTTTGCTTGCTTGGGCGTGTGCGTGTACGCCGGAAGCAGAAACAGGGCCATTTCGTCCATGGTGATCGCTCTTGTGGGGGGCATAAGCCAGCTTCCGTTTTATGCGAGCAAAGATGCTCCATGGCATGCGTTGTTGCCGTATATGGTGTCGAGCTATTCCGTTTCTTCGCTTGCGCTTGGCGGCGCCTCTTACGCCAATGGGGCGGAGGTGTCTCTTGTTCCTGAAGCCAATGCATTGCACTGCGCCTTTGCCGTGGTGAGCACATTTGTTATTTGTGCGTTGGGAATCATCTCGTTTTCGCTTCTTAAAAGTAGGAATCGCTGGGCCTGGAACCAAATTCGCCCGGGCAGTTTGGGTGAGAAAAGCGTGCTATCCCTGTCGCTGGATACGTTGACGGTTGGAAATAATCAGCTCGTAAAGGGATTGCAGTTTGATATGCCCGCTGGCGAGATATGGGGTCTTGTCGCTCCAAATGGATATGGAAAGACAACGTTACTCAATACTCTTTGGGGAGACGCTGGGCAATCAGTCCGCGTGTTGGGTTCTCTCTGTTTTCATGCGAAAGCGTGCGTTGACTGTGAGCAAATGAGAAAGGTTTTCTTTTTAGTTCCGAACGGGCCGTCTCTATTGATTCGGCACATGACCGTTGCTTTCCATCTCGATCGATGCAGGAAAATTTGGCATTCGCCTCGTACCTTGGATCAAGTGCTTAATCTCTTTGACTTGACTGAGTTGAAGAATATGCCCGTATCTAGGTTGTCTGACGGAAATAGACAATTGCTTAATGTTGCGATGGCCTATATGTCTTATTGCGAAGTCGTCCTTTTGGATGAGCCCATGAATGCGCTTGATGTGGGACATGTCGCAATCGTTTCGAATGCTCTTAGAGATGAAGCAGGTAGGGGAGCGCATGTCATTATCTCTTCCCATCTTATCGGGAATCTCGAATCGCTCTGCGATGGCTCCGTCTTGCTCACACGAGATGATTCGCACTTCGTTACTCGAGAAATGGGAGGTGATTCGAAATGGATCGGTAATGTGTACGCGCAGCTATTCAAGACGAACGACAGCAAAAACTAGGAGAGGAAGATAACCATGAAACGACATATATCGAAGAACTTGGTGAAGGCATTGGCCGCATGTTTTATGCTTGCACTGTCGATGGGCGCAATTCCCAATTATGCGACGGCGCAGCCAGATACGGGTTCTGTTGCACCTTGTCGTCTTGTGACGGCGGATGTCTTGGACACCTACAAATCGTTCTCCACCGCGAGCTACCCGAGCGAGAATGTTGATTGCTTCGACCAGACATACAAGAGGTTGTCTTTCAAAACCTCTTATTCTCGTACGGGGCAAACGATCCTCTATACAGGTGCAGCGTTAAGCCCACGCGGGAACGGAATGCCTGGGTTTGAGACGAAATATAAGTGCACATATCGTACCTGGTAGATAACCCTAGGACCAGATTCTCTCCGAATTACTTTGCGGAGGATTGATCTAACGCTGCCGCTCCTGCGTTTATCTCAATCTGTAACACTTGGCTGGTAATAACGTTTCCATCTGTTTCAGATTGAGACTATTCAACTCGCACTATGTTGATCGTCTTGATCTGTAACAGCAAAACGGCGATTTTACCTCTACATGTTACAGATTGAGACGATTGAAACCGTGGTAGCAAAGGATGCCGCGAAAGACCGCGAAAGAAGTACCTCTTCTGCGGTGGTATTTTCACCTATCCGGCGCGCCCCAAATGCAAGTGAGTAGGCTTTTTGGAACCTGCCGAGCACATCGCGGTACATGCTCAATAAAACCGCAGGTCAGAGCTGTGGCGTTTTGGGGCGTGCTTGGCCTTTCGCAAAAAGTCTACTCACTTAGTTTCGTTAGAAGACCGCCATGAGCAAACCACCACAAAGGTGCCTGTCCCCTTTGTGGTGGTTTTGGCGTTTGCCCAGATAAAACCTGCCAGAATAAACCTGTCCCTTTTTGGTAGGTCACGAGCGAGGATTTTCGGACGCTTGCTCGACGAGAGTGGATAATCTCCCGCTTTTGGCGCGGACATAGGCCGAAAACGGGAGATTATCCACTCTCGTGGTAAGCAAGTCCTCGTGTCATCCGTTCCCTTTTTGGTTGGTCGTGCTTGCACTTTAGCGTGCGACAGCGGATAATGCCGAGCATTCGACAATTCACACTTTGACTTATTTGATTGAGGAGGCCCCGCATGGCCATGGATTTCAAACGCAGGCTGCCGATTCCCATGGAGATCCGCGAGGAAATGCCGCTTTCTGCCGAGCTTACCGCCAAAAAGCAGGCATTTGACGCCGAGGTCGCCAAAGTCTTTACCGGCGAGGACGCACGCAAGGTGCTCATCATCGGCCCGTGCTCTGCCGACCGCGAGGATTCGGTGCTTGAGTACATGAACCGACTGGCCAAGACCGCCGAGGAGGTCAAGGACAAGCTCATCATCATTCCGCGCGTCTACACCAACAAGCCGCGCACCAAGGGCACCGGCTACAAGGGCCTGCTGCACAACCCCGACCCCGAGGCGCCCGATGACCTGCTCGAAGGCGTTAAGGCCATTCGCCATATGCACCTGCGCGTCATCGAGGAGACCGGTTTCTTTACCGCCGACGAGATGCTCTACCCGTCCAACTACCAGTACCTCGTTGACCTGCTGAGCTATGTTGCCGTGGGCGCGCGCTCGGTCGAAAACCAGGAGCATCGCCTGGTGTCGAGCGGCATTTCGGTGCCCGTCGGCATGAAAAATCCCACCGCTGGTTCCACCACCGTCATGCTCAACTCCATCTACGCTGCCCAGGCACATCAGAGCTTTATCTTCCGCAACTGGGAAGTTGAGTGCGACGGCAATCCGCTCGCACACGCCGTCATGCGTGGCTACATCGGTCTCGACGGTCGTACCTACCCCAACTACCACTACGAGCACCTGGAGCGCCTGGCCGAGCGCTATACCGAGCATGCCGGCTACGCCAACCCGGCGGCGGTCATCGACTGCAACCACGACAACTCGGGCAAGCGCCCGCTGGAGCAGTACCGCATTTGCAAGGAGGTGCTCGACAGCTGCCGCCGCAACGAGTCCATCTCCAAGCTGGTCAAGGGCTTTATGATCGAGTCTTACCTTGAGGACGGCAACCAGCCGGTCGATGGCGGCGTCTTTGGCAAGTCCATCACCGACCCGTGCCTAGGCTGGGAAAAGACCGATTACCTCATCCACGAGATCGCAGAACGGATTTAGTTGCGCGGTTTTACCAAACCGCGCAACGGCTCGACGCTGCGCGGGCCGCATTTGGACAATCTGACGTTCGGCTTCAGGGGCGCGACCAGAAGGTCAGCGCCCTATCGCTTCACGTCGCCTTGCCTCAAATGCGACCCGCTCGCTGTCGTTTCCAAGACGTCGACGTTGCCGGGGTTGTCAAGGGGTTGGTGCAAGGGGGGCAGGTTACTTTGCACCAGGTTGGTGCAGATTAACCTGTCCCCCTTGCACCAGGATGTGGTTTGCTTGCCGGCATCGGTAGGTCTTCGGCGCTTTCCAAGCCCAGTGGGAAAAAATGCCAAATATGAGTACTGTTGCTATTGTAGTGCCATATTACTTTCGCAAAACAATGGACATAACAGCAAATATGTTCATTAACGTCGACGCATATTAGCCCGCTATAGAGCTGTTTGACTAATTGAGAGGCGCATACAAGCTGCGGGGGCGGCATTTGGGGCGGTTTTGGCTGTTACCAAAAAGGTAACAGTACTCATATTTGTCATTTTTTGCCCACAGGGCCTCGAAGGGGCTGTCAATCAGGTCCCAGGGGAGGCGGTTCGAGGGCCGTAGAACAAAAACGGGGGGCGCAGATTGTCCTGCGTCCCCCGTTTTCTGGGCATTGCGGTTGTTTGCCGCCGGTTGTTACGCCGCTTCGTCGAACTGCGAGTTGTACAGGTCG